>CAISDV010000100.1 GCA_903884185.1 uncultured Chitinophagaceae bacterium
ACTTATAACTCATAATTTATCACTCATAACCAATAATAATCTCACCTCCCGTATCCCATATCCCGCATCACGTATCTCGTATCCCCTACCTCGGATCCCATCCTCCCAAAACATTCCTGATCGTGAACTTAGCGGCATCATCATCACTTAGCTGGTGCGACCAGTCCACACGCCTTGCTGGATTAGAACCCGGACCATAGTTTTTATATTCTGAATAGCGCGACATTTTATAACTATCGGTGTTGTTCCAGGTGGACCAGCCATCGGGCCGGATATGTTTATCAATATAGCAATATAAATACGTTACGCTGGCATTGGGGCGCCAGGGCCGCCCGAGAGAAGCGCTGTGCAACGTAGTGTCTCCCGTCAGCACACAATCATAAAAAACATAACCATAGGGATGGCTGGCAGGTGTGGAGGCAGCCGTAACATGCGAGTTCTTCTTGCTGTGAATATGGCAACGCTCGAACCAAACAGTTGCAGCGCCAAAAATAAAATCCGTTGTTCCCTCAATATAACAATCCTCGTAATACTGGCGGCTGCGTTCACTATTGGTGAAGAGGATATCCTGGTTGCCAAGAATACGACAGTGTTTAAATATGGCTTTGTCACCCTGCACTTCTGGCCCCACTGCCTGGCCTGCGCTAAATCCTGCATCATTTTGGAAAGTAATATTCTCGGCATAGAAATTATCGCCTTTGATCATAAAACTATAAGACGACCTGGTGTTGATACTATCGCCATTGGGAGATATTTTACCGGTATGGTCATCAAAAGTCAGGATGGTATTGAATCTATCCTCTCCAATGATATTTATAAAATCTTTGGACGAATCCAGATGTAGCTTTTCTTTGTAGATGCCGTTGCGGATCAAAATAGTGATGGATTTTTTATTGTTGAGTGGAACAGCATTCAGAGCTGCTTGTACTGTTGTATAATCGCCGGTACCATCTTTTGCCACTACCCATTTTTTTGTCTGGGCGAAGCTGGTAACAGATAGTAATATGAAAATACAGCTTAGATATTTTTTCATGAGTGTCTATTTAAACTCTAAATACAAATGGGACATATGGGACAAGAGCGACCTTCGAATTTATTTTTTTACTGGTGACTTTACGATTCTATCTGCCAACTCAAGTTTAAGATCTCTGATTTCCTTTAATACCAGTTCAGCGATCTTCCTTGCACCAAAATCATTAAAGTGTGTGTTATCGTGGTTACCTAAAGGATAATTGGGATGTTCGAGAGAATCCAACTCCATGAACAAATATTTTGAATTGTCCTTTCCGAATTGCTGTAACAGTTCTCTGCTTTTTTTATCCAGGTCTATCATGGGTGCCTCATATTCTTTGGCAATATCATACACTGCCTGGGTATATTCTACATGTGTTTCCATGATCTTCCCTTCTTTATCAAATCTTCTACGGGTAACGGGTGTGATGAGTACAGGTATTCCTTTTTTATTTCTTGTTTCCGTAATGAATTTGACCAGGTTTTTTTTATAATCAGGTACGGGTGTATATCTGTCTGCATACTGTGGTTCTTTAGCCTCATCATTATGCCCAAATTGTATCAGCACATAATCACCTTCCTGTATGCTGTCTGCAATGGGCTGCCAGCGGTTTTCGCTGATGAAGGTGCGGGTACTTCTTCCGCCGCGAGCCCTGTTATCAATAACTATTGATGAATCAAAAAAATCAGCGAAGGGCATTCCCCATCCCTTTAGTGGCAATCTGTTGGTTTCGTAAAGACACATGGTAGAATCGCCTATCATCCATATTTTGATCTTTTTTCCGGGAGGGTTAATAAATGATACTAACAGGAAAAAAAGCAGCAAGGAGATTTTGTTACGCGTAAACGAGAGCATAAGACAATTATTTTTTAGGAGCAGGCGGTTTCACTTTCACGATCCTGTCTGCCAGTTCCAGTTTCAGGTTTCTTATTTCAGCCAAAACAATTTCAGCCATTTTGCGTGCACCCAATTCACTGAAGTGGGTATTATCCTGGTTACCATTTGGATAATTCGGATGTTCGCCCGGCGCCACCCAATCGTACAGGAGCTTGGAAGTTTCAGGCCCCATCTGTTGTAATAGCTCCATACTTTTTGCATCAAGATCAATCAGCGGTACGTTATTCATCTTTGCCACTTCACGTACTGCATCAGAATAAATGGGATGTGACTCTTTTACTATTCCGGTTGCGCTGTCGAATGTGCGCCTTGCAACCGGCGTGATCAATACCGGGATGGCCATTTTACTTTTTGATTCATTGATATAGCGTGTGAGATTTTCTTTAAATTCATCCGGAGTGGTATAACGGCCCACTTTTTCTTTTCCTTCATCATTGTGCCCGAATTGTATCAGTACATAATCGCCTTCGTGCAGATTATCTAATACAGGCTGCCAAAGGCCTTCTGCAATAAATGACTTTGTGCTGCGGCCATTCTTTGCGCGGTTATCTACTTTTACAGTTGAATCAAAAAAATAAGTAAAGGGCATTCCCCATCCTGTTTCAGGAAAGGCTTTTATTTCTTTGTTGGCAGCGGTAGAATCTCCTATCAGCCATACTTTGATATTTTTTTGCTGGTCTGTAACAAAGGACATCAAAAAAAGAAAGCTGAACAATATCGTTTTTTTTGTAGTGATTTTTTGCATGATACAACCGGTTATTTTATAATGATCATATATTTTGTTGCTTAGTGGAAAGCAATAAGGCTGCAAAATAGCAGCCTTATTGGAGGGGTGAAATTATTTATTGATTAGAAACCAGGGTTTTGTTTTAAATTATAGTTTGCATCAAGGGCAGACTGAGGGATCGGTAATAATTCATTACGCCCTGCCTGGAAACCCAGTGCAAAATAGTTGGTCAAACTGGTTGTGATACCGCTATACCCCATCCATGAAACTTTCGTTGTTCCAGTTGGTGTGGTAGTAGGCGCAGCAGTATAATAAGAATTGACGAACACCTGGTAATCATCATTAACAGGAGTGCCGCTAGGCCAGCCGTTTGCACCACCGTTCACTGTTTTATAATACATGGATACAGGTAACCCTGTTACGCAATAAGCTGGTTGGGCTGCCATGTATGTGTACGGCGTGAATATTTGTGTAGCAGGAGTGGTTGTTGCCAATGCTGTGAGGTTAGCTCTTACCTGTGTAATGGCTGTACTAAGAAGGTTCCAGCGCAGAAGATCATATTTACGTACCCCTTCGCCGCATAATTCAAGCATTCTTTCTTTTACAACAAATTTAAAGAAACCATCATGGTCAGTTGGAACCGCTGGTACCAATGCGGCATTGCCACCATGTCCTCTCTGGCTTACTTCTTTTACTGCAGCGATAGCGGCAGCGCTTGGCGCACCATTCACTTCATTATCTGCTTCAGCAAGCATTAATAATACATCTGAGAAACGGATCATAGGCCATTCCAGTTCAAAATTTTGTGTGGCACTATTTGCAGCTGCTGTAAAGCTCGTAGAACCTATACCTGCACTGAAATAGAAACTTGGATTGGTAAACCATTCTTTTCTGAACTTAGCATCATAGATCGAGTTGATATTATGCCCTACTTTAACTGTATCCCTCTGTATTTCATAAGCAATGCAGCTTACATCTCTTCTCTGGTCGGTAGAATCGAACATGTAAAATGTCATTGGATAGCAAGTTAATGTACTGCCACCTACACCATTTATTTTTGATCCGCAAAACATACCCAGTTTGCTATCGGTCTGGTTACCGGCTGCAAAACCTACACGCATCATGATCTCGCCATAAGGGTCTGTACCTTTATGAGCATCGATACCATCTTTCCAAACAGATTTAAAACTTGGGTTCAAAGTATGTTCATCTCTGCGTACATTCAGGTCCTGGCATTCCTGGAGGGCTATTTTGTAGTATGTCAGGTAATCAGAGCGGCGTTCCATCACTTTCGTATCTGTTCTTAAAGAATATCCTCCCCTGAACAATGCAATTTTAGCACGAAGTGCTTTCACTGTTCCTAATGTAAAGCGTTCGTCAAAAGCATCACCGATAGCTCCCAGGTCTGTTCTCCATGGTACCAGCGACTCTGCCGTTTTAAGGTCATCCAGGATATGATTATAAATGGTATCCCTGTCTGTTTTTGCAAGGAATGGATTAGGTATAAATGCAGAGGGCAGGAATTGTGCAGGTATATCGCCCCAGTTCCTCACCAGTTCAAAATAGTCCTGTGCCCTGAGCGTCAATGCTTCTCCGTACATTCTTTTTAATTGCGCTATTTGCTGTGCTGTACCGGTGGTATACTGCGCCATTTTAGGAATATAATAAATACAGTTATTGGCTCTTTCTATACCTTGGTATAACTGGTTGAATGGAACAGCCAACTGTGCATTTCCTGCAGTAAGCAGGTAATGCGCAATATCGCGACGGTCATTATCACCTGTTCCCTGTGCACCCAGCATTTCATCATTGTCATAAGGGTAATACATACTTAACCTGATACCGTATGCATTATCACCTTCCATGCTATTATATGCACCTAATAAGGCTGCACGGGCATTATCTACGCCTCCAAACACGATACTCGGGTCAAAGGTGGAGATAGGTGCTGGTGACAGGTATTTGTTACATGAACTTAGCATGAACAGTCCCGCTATCAGGGCAATTGAAACTGATGTTATTAAGGAAAACTTATTTTTCATATCAAGCTGTTTTTATATTGTATTATAATGACATATTCAGGCCAAAAATAAATGTACGGCTGCGTGGGTATGAACCATAATCCACACCAGGTGTTGCAGGCGTACCTCTGCGCGTATTTGCTTCCGGATCAAATCCTGTATAGCCAGTGAGAACTGCCAGATTATTACCGGTAACATAAAAACGCAGACTGGCAATTCCGGCTTTCTGCAGTAATTTTTTTGGTAATGAATATCCTAAAGTGATATTGTTGATGCGGATAAAAGAGCCGTCTTCAATGGCATACGACATAGGGTAGTAAGCATTCTGCCCTGTTGTAGGAATCCAGTAGGAAGTATTTGTGTTAAGTGCATCCATTGTTGCAGGGTCAACACCCGCAACTACTGTACCACCAATAACACCCTGAATAGAGTTTCCTTTTGCATCTATATTATGCCAGCGGCCTTTTGTCAATGTAAGCAGGTTGGCATCATTTGAATAAGCATTGGTGAATTCGATCTTATTGGCATTGTAAACCTGGTTGCCATAAGAGAAGTTAAGGAAGATACTCATGTCAAAATCCTTGTAAGTAAACTGCTGGTTCAAGCCACCAATAAAGATAGGTTGTGCATGGCCCATTGGCGCTTCATCAGAAGCATTGATCAATCCATCACCATTGATGTCTTTGAATTTAGGCATACCCGGTTGTGCTAAAATAGTGCTCACACCCGGAACCACATTCGGAACACCTGCTTTCAATGCATACTGTGTAGTGTACAGAGGGAAAGAAGCATTGGTATATGGAGTGGTAGTGAAGTCACTTGTTTTATACCATCCATCATTCAGGTATCCATACATGGTACCTACTTGTTCGCCCACTTTTACGATATAATCGGCAGGGTTAGATGCGCCAAACCAACCTGAATTAAACAGGAATTGTTTCTGGCTACCCAGGCTAAGGATGATATTATCGTTGAATGACATATTATAATTAACGGTCCAGCTAAAGTCTTTCTTGCGCATGATAGGCGCAGATATCTGAATTTCCAATCCATTGTTGCGTGTAGAACCTAAGTTCTGCAACTGTGTGGTATAACCTGATGAAGGCGGAACAGCATTACCCACTAACAGGTTATTGGTAGTATTGGAATAAGCATCGATCGTTACTAATAATTTATTCTTGAAGAATCCAAGGTCAAGCCCGATATTTCTTGAGATCAGTGTTTCCCACTGAAGATCAGGATTACCCTGTGTAGCAGTTGGCGTTAAGGAATAAGCCAGTGAGTTGTTAATACCATAACCATTACCTACGTTATATGCATTTGCATAAGAATAGGCAGGAATACGGTTATTACCCGCAGTTCCGTATGATACTCTCAATTTCATGTCTGAGATAGCACTTATTTTCTTCATGAAGTTTTCTTCAGATACTCTCCAGGCAAGTGAACCTGAAGGGAAGTAACCCCATTTATGCGAGTCACCGAAAAGAGAACTACCATCAGCCCTGAAAGTAAATGTGGCCAGGTATTTTCTGTTGAAGGTGTAATTGATCCTAGAGAAGAAAGAAATATTATTTACAGGTATCTGGTCTGATGTAGGTTTAGGTTGTGTAAACCCGGCTGGAGCAGCGGCCAGTCCAAAATTTGCAAACGCAATAGTAGGTGTTGTTCCCAATGGAAAATACCTCAACTCCAAATAGCTGTCATTATTAACTGTCTGGTAGCTTTCTTCACCCACTACCACATCTAAAGAATGTTTTGGATTCTTAAAGAGTGCAGTATTATGATAACTTATAACGTTTGAGTTGTTGAGTGTTACCCTGCCATTGGTGGTGATATTGAGTAAAGGTTGTTTACCAAATGCCCTTGAGTTGGTAGTGAGGGTATCGTCAAAAGCATTGGAAGTTAGTGTGTATGCATCGTAACCGAATGTAGCCCTGAACGACAAGTTTTTTGTCAGGTTATAATTTACATAAGTAGTAATGTCATACGTACTTGTATTCCTCTGCCTGTACTGTGCGTAAACATTTTGTTTAGGGTCGATCAGGTTCAAACCATTACCGGCTGATGCAACAAAGATCGCAGGATCAAATGTGTCATCATTTTCACCAGGCAGTTCAATAGGCCTGTAACGAACATATTGACGAAGATTATTACTTCCTGCGCCGCCTACATCCGATGTGCCGGCACCATTTACACTTTGTTGCAGGTAACGGAAGGTGAAACCAAATTTCATTTTATCATTCGCAGTATGGTCAAGCCTGAATGAGGCGATCTTCCTGTTGTAACCTGAATTCAATAATATACCATCCTGGTAGTTTGCAGTAAGGCTAACATTATATTGTGTCTTATCATTTCCACCGCTGATACTTACATTATGTGTTTGTTGTAAAGCAGTGCGGCCCATCATAATATTCTGCCAGTCTGTGAAAGGATAGTTCTTATATGTATTGATCGTATCAAATTGGCTGGCCTGCACATTGCGCGTGTACCTGGAAATAGCAGTGGTATCGCCACTGAATTTTGCTCTTTCCCATTGGTAAAGAACATAATCATAAGGTTGCAGTACATCCAGTTTCTTGGAGATGTTAGAAACACCTTCAAAGCCACTGTAGGTAACTGTTGTTCTGCCACCGGTATTTTTTCCGCCCTTGGTAGTGATGATCACTACACCATTGGAACCACGTGCACCATAGATAGCTGTTGCAGAGGCATCTTTCAGTACATCGATGGAAGCAATGTCTTGCGGAGAAAGCACGTTTAGCGCATTTTCCAGCTGAACTCCATCAACTATATATAAAGGGGAACCATTTTGTGTGATTGAATTTCTTCCGCGAATGTTTATTTCCGCATCGGCACCCGGCATCCCTTCATTCACAACGATCCTTACACCGGCAAGCCTTCCCACCAATGCTTCCGCCGTTGAGTTAACGGGAATGTCTTTAATCTCTTTTGCGGCAAGTGAAGAAACAGAACCGGTAAGGTCTCTCTTCTTGATGGTCTGGTAACCTATCACCACCACTTCATCTGTGGTTGCAGTTTCTTTGACGAGGCTAACGTTAACATCTGCAGAACCATCAGTAGAGACTGTTTTTGCAGCAAATCCAACGTAGCTAATGACCAGGTCATGTTTTTTGCCATCGGCAGGGATCCTGATGGTGAAATTACCTGTGTTGTCTGTCTGTGAACCTTGTCTTGCACCGGATAATAGTACATTGGCACCCGCGAGGGCGGCTCCGTTCTCATCGGTCACTTTACCTTTTACCTGTTTGGTGTTCTGAGAAAACAGTTGAGCAGTGCTTAAGCACAATAATAATAACGTGAGCAGTTTTTTCATAAAGCAATCGTTTTTTGGCAGTTATAATGAGGCAAGAAAACCAGCTAAAGTGCTGCTTTTGAGGCTCATTCACAAGCCAATTCTAAACAGATATTTCCTTTTACAGCCTATAATACAGGCATTTTTTTACGCAATCGTTCCCGATAACGATGTAGCTCTTGCGCCACAAGGTCTTTAAGGTTGTTTTGGGGCGTTTTTTAGGTTATGGTGGTGAAAATCAATGCAATGGGTTATGAGTTATAAGTGATGA
>CAISDV010000101.1 GCA_903884185.1 uncultured Chitinophagaceae bacterium
ACAGGGTGCTCCTACGGAGCTTCAAACCAAAGCAATTACCAACAGATTAAATCTCAAAAAATATTTTTTATAGTTTTATTTATGCGGCTCTGTAAGAGCCACCTGTCTCTAGAAAAAAAGATAAGATGGGAAACGGGCTCCATAGGAGCCGCCTTTGCATAAAAACAATCCGGCAAAACGAATTTGATAAAATGTCTTTGGGTGCATTTTTAGGCGGCTCCTATGGAGCCTTGGACCACTCTTCTGCAATTTTCTAGAGACAGGATGCTCCTACGGAGCCTTTGTGAAATAATAATTAATTACAGTAGATCAGCCCGTCATTTCGAATCCCCACTAACGATTTCATAATATTTTATCAGATCATTATGGGAGAGATGAGAAATCTCTCGATGATTATAATAATGATGTAGAGTTGTTTTGCGGGGCTCTGTAAGAGCTACCTGTCTATAGCAAAGAAAATTAGATTGGAAACGGGCTCCATAGGAGCCTCCTGATATTTAAAAATCAAAGCTCGTTGTACTCTTCGGGTTATCCAGCTTATAACTTTTCTCCACGCCATTTACTTTTGTATGAATGATATTCATCTGCCCCGGCTGAAAATCGTATAATATTTTACAACTCACATCTATCTGTTTCACTGCTGCAATATTGTGTATCTCAAAATAACACCAGGTACTTTCCTGTTGCTGCTCGTATCCCAGGTATTGCATTACTCCATCCTGCCCATTCACTTTCAGGTGCAAAGTATTGGTCAGGTAATTGGTGATGAGTTTATCATTCGTGGCCCTGTCGCCCGCAGTCAAATCAACCTTGCTATTCGTTTTTCTTAATGTCTTTTCCAAATCATCCGTAAAAATGCGGACGCTTACTTCTACCAACTTCTCATTTTTATTGTGCTGGATATCCACTACCGACACATATAATGGATGTGTAAAACCGATTGCACCGATCAAAAGCCATTGAAATAAACCGTTCATCATCATTCTCGTGTTTGCTCCACAAATGTCCTGATAAATTTTTACATTTATCGGATGAATGATTTTGGCATCTATTTTTCCCTGGGCAGGCATCATATCGACGACCTGGCTGGGATTGACCACATCCTCTTTATCGCGGCATTATGCCTTCGTTACCAGTTTGCCGACTGGAAGAAAATAGTGGTATTGGTAACGGCTTTCACCATCGGGCATTCCATCACCCTGGCACTGAGCGTGCTCAATATGGTTCATTTTTCCACCCATTGGATCGAATTCCTGATACCGGTGACCATCCTTATCACTGCTATCAGCAATGTATTTGTAAAGAAATTTGCTTTCAAATCTAAATTTCCCGCCATATATTTTTTCGCGTTATTCTTTGGATTGATACATGGGCTGGGCTTCAGCACATACCTGAAAAGCCTGCTGGGCAAGGATCAGAACATTGTGGGGCAGTTATTTGCCTTTAATATTGGGCTGGAAGTGGGGCAGTTACTGATAGTTGCGGCGATATTGCTGATTTCTTTTATCTTGGTGGGCATAATTAAAATAAACAGAAGGGATTATATCCTGTTTGCATCAGGAGGTATATTTGCGGCGGCTTTACAAATGGCACTGGAAAGAATACCCTGGTGAAAACTAACTAAGGCTACTAACACTGACTATAACAAAAACCAAAACAAACACATGAGACAATTACTTGTATTGTTGATCATGGTAACCGGTTTAAGCGTTCATGCACAAAATATCATGAACAATCCCGGCTCCAATCACGGCAACAAATTTGAACAGCTTGGAACTATTCTCCCCACACCCAATGAGTACCGCACTGCAAGCGGCGCACCGGGCCCAAAATACTGGCAGCAGCGTTGTGATTATGATATCAAGTGTGAACTGGATGAAAAGAACCTGCAATTGAATGGCAGTGAAACACTCACGTACTATAACAACTCACCCGATGTCTTGACCTATCTATGGTTGCAGCTGGATGAGAACGAGCACAGCAACCTGAACAATGCCAATTACCAGGATGCCAATGCACTGGGAAGGGGAACTGTTACGAGCACTGCTTTGCTGGACAGAATGACGGAAGCTGCTTCAACAGTTGATAATGGTTATGGCGATAAGATCGCCAAGATCACTGATGCATTGGGCAAACCATTAAAATATACCATCAATAAAACAATGATGCGTGTTGAATTGCCTGCAGCATTAAAAGCAGGCCAATCATTTGTTTTCAATATTGTATGGAGTTATAAAATATCCGATCGCCTGGGAATGGGCGGACGTGGCGGTTATGAATTTTTCCCTAAAGACGGGAATCATTTATTCACTATGACGCAGTGGTATCCACGTTTATGTGTGTACAGCGATTTCCAGGGATGGCAAAACCACCAGTTCACCAGCCGTGGAGAATTTGCTTTGACCTTTGGAAATTTTAAAGTGGCAATGACCGTTCCTGCTGACCATGTTGTATTGGCAACAGGAGAAGGACAGAACTATGCACAGGTATTGAGCCCGGCACAATTAAAACGCTGGCAGCAGGCACAGACCGCAAAAGAACCTGTTGAAGTGGTGACACTGGATGAAGCCAAAGCAGCAGAAAAACAAAAAAGCACAGCAAAGAAAACATGGATATTCAAAGCAGAAAATGTGCGTGATTTTGGATGGACCTCTTCGCGCAAATTTATCTGGGATGCGATGCCAACTTATATCGACGGAAAGAAGATCATGTGTATGAGTGGTTATGGAAAAGAAGCCTATGGCCTTTACCGAAAATTCTCTACAAAGGTTGTGGCACATACCATCAAATCCTATTCTCACTTTACATTCCCTTATCCATATCCTGTGGCACAAAGTATCGAGGCCAGCAATGGTATGGAATACCCGATGATCTGTTTCAATAACGGGCGTACCAATGATGATGGCACTTACAGCGAATCTACAAAAATTAGTATGCTGGGTGTGATCATTCATGAAGTAGGACATAACTTCTTCCCGATGATCGTGAACAGCGATGAAAGACAATGGACATGGATGGATGAAGGCCTGAATAGTTTTGTAGAATACCTGGCAGAAGAATTGTATGATAATAAATTCCCTTCCCGCATGGGCGCTCCGTTTACTATTACTAATTACATGAAGTTGCCAAAGGACCAGCTGGAACCGATCATGACGAACAGTGAGAACATCGTGAACTTTGGGCCTAACGCTTATACAAAACCAGCTACTGGTTTGAATATCATGCGTGAGACCATCATGGGCCGCGACCTGTTTGATTATTCATTTAAAGAATATGCAAAACGCTGGGCATTTAAACATCCAACACCAGCTGATCTTTTCCGTACTATGGAAGATGCGAGCGGTGAAGACCTGGATTGGTTTTGGAGAGGATGGTTCTATAGTATTGATCCATGTGATATCTCAATAGATTCTGTTCGTCATGCAGTCATTGATATGAATACAGCCGCAGCGCCTGCTGCACAAGGTGGTGGAGCACAAAGGCCACCAACTATGGTAAGCCTTCCAAAGCCTGTTGTAAATGCTTTTGAAGACCTTTCAAAAGTGCGTAACAGGGAAGATAAAAAGATCGTTTTCTTGACAGATGCTGATACTTCATTGCGTGATTTTTACTGGAAGTATGATCGTGGTATCATCCCTTACGATTCTACTATCAAGATTGAAGGGTTTGCCGGATTTGCAGGCGGTGGCGGACGTGGCGGTGGCTTTGGCGGGGGTGATCCAGCTGATGCAGAAACGAAAGCAAAATATGCCAACACGCATTTATACGAGATCAGTTTCACCAATAAGGGTGGACTGATAATGCCGATCATTGTTCAATTCAATTTTGAAGATGGTACATCGCAAACTGAAAGGATCCCAGCACAGGTTTGGCGCAAGAACGAGAACCATGTTGTGAAAACTTTCATGACCACTAAAAAAGCGATCAGTATTAAGTTAGATCCAATGCGCGAAACAGCAGATATTGATGAAAGCAATAATAGCTGGCCTAAAGTGGATGAACCAACCAAATTGTCTTTGTTCAAAGCAAGGGCAGGTGCAGCAAGAGGAGCCGGAGGCGGTGCTGCTAACCCAATGCAGAAATTAGGCGGAGGTAAATAAAATATAATTTTTATTATTAGTCCTATAAGGTTTTAGAAACCTTATAGGACTTTTTATTTAGAAGAAGTTTGCCACAGAGCCCGAAGCTTCGGGCACAGAAACACAGAAAAAATACAGAGTCATTCACTACTTCTGTGTTTCTGTGCCTCTGTGGCTATTATTATCTTTTATTTCTTAGAATAAAACCGATTCGCCAAAATAGATATCGGCAAACCAATCATTGCTATCAATATCAGCATAGCAATAATAGCCTGGTCAAGATGAAACACTGGTTTTAATAAGCTTAGCCGAACAATTATCTGCGTTGTTACTATCCATGCAAAAATTCCATAACAGATACCAGTGATATATTTATTTTTTGCCAGGATAGGCATTTTAGGATATATCAAAAAGAAAAATAAGGTCAATGAATAGGCGATGATATAATGAAACACCACACCACTCAATATCATAGGAAAGCCTCCATTGTAGGCATCCGGCCCAAATACCGCGCTGGAAATATATTTGAATATTCTCCCGGGGTCTTTTCCGCCTTTTATCAGGAATTGAATGGTAGCGGCAGTTCCGTCTAATGTTCCTGCAATAAATCCTGTCAGCAGTATGATTTTAAACGCGCTTTTATGTTCTGTTGAAGCAGTTTTTTCCATGGCAAGAGTTTTGTTGTGTAAAGTAAATTTACTTTTATACATTCACACCCAATTAAAAATTATATGAATAAGAAATTACTGGTATTTGCCTTTGTACTCATCAGCTTTTCTTCGATGGCTGCAACTGTTGACACGATCCTGATCCACAGTAACAGCATGTCGAAAGATATCAAGACAGTGATCATCCGCCCCGATAGTTATGCAAAGGGTGATACACGCTTTCCAGTACTTTATTTACTGCATGGGTATGGTGGAAGTTATAATAACTGGGTGAAAAGAGCGCCAGGCCTGCAGGTGATGGTGGATGCATTCCAGATGATCATTGTTTGCCCTGATGGCGCCATCGGCAGTTGGTACTTTGATAGTCCTGTTGACCCTACTTTTAAATATGAAACCTTTGTTGGAACTGAGGTTCCTAATTATATAGATGCTAACTATAAAACCATTGCCGATAGAAAAGCGAGGGCAATTTCGGGATTGAGCATGGGTGGCCATGGGGCGCTCTTTCTTGCTTTCAGGCATTCGGAAACATTCGGTGCCTGTGGCAGTATGAGCGGTGCACTGGATGTGAGTGTTATTACAAAAGGATATGACATGATAAAACGTTTAGGTGATACCATTGCCAACAGAAAATATTATGAAGACTGGAGTGTTCTGAAAGTGATAGAGCAATATCCGAAAGATTCACTGGCCATCATCATTGATTGTGGTACAGAGGATCAGATATACTGGATGAGCCTGGCGGTGCATGAAAAAATGATGAAACTAAAGATCCCGCACGATTATATTGCGCGCCCGGGAAAACATGAATGGCCTTATTGGGTGAATTCAGTAAAATACCAGGCGCTGTTCTTTCATGAATTCTTTAGGAAAGGCCTGAAGGCTTAAGTAAGTATTTCACGCAAAGACACCAAGGAGCAAAGGCGCAAAGAAATTATGGAGACGCCTTGAAATATCTTTGCGCCTTATTTTACTTTGCGTCTTTGCGTGAAACCCTTTTTGCGTGAAACCTACCCGCCAGTCTTCCCATCCCTCACTTTCACAGCCTTCTTACCGGAGTTCTTCTTTTCATACTCCAGTATTTCCCTGGGTTTGACTTTTAATTTTGTGGAGTCTTTTTTTACGCCATCAGTATCATCAACCGCCACTTTAGCCACCACTTGTGTTACAGGAACCTGCAGTTTACCAAAGACAAAATTTTCAGTTCGTTCAAGTGAACCATTATCCTGGTTATAATATTTCCATGTGCCATGCTTCAGGCTATAAGCTTCGATTTTGAAAACCTGGCGGGAATATTTGTATTGATCATAGAGATCGGGTACATCTATGGTATCAAATTTTTTCTCAGGGTCAAAGGCTTTCCAGCTTTCTTCATGTTCTATTCTTCCACCATCAAAATAGACCTGCCTGCCATCCTTATTTCCCCATCGGTAGTTTTCAACAGCGGTCAATGAACCTATGAGATTATACCTGTGCCAGGTTCCGTCGCGCTTACCGTTTTTGTACACGCCTTCTTCTTCATACCCGGGCTCACCGCGCAATTCATCCACATGAACCACCCACTTGCCTTGTTTTTTATCGTTATAATCCACGCAGTTCAGCGTATCTCCGCGTGGGGAAATACGATACAGCTTGCATTGTGAGAATGCAGCGGTATTGACAAGCAGGAATAATAAAAATAACCAACGCATGGTGCCGGATTATTCATCGAAGGTACACAGGGTGATTACAAATTAAATCCTAAATTTCTGATCAGTTCCTCCGGCAGCTTAGGCAATTGGTTTCTTTGAATAAGGTAGGTGGAAAGCCCTGCCAGGTCCCTGTACACATAATGTTTACTCATCGCGCCCTCGAGATAGCCCGCACCGCTGGTATTACCTGTACCTACGCGCATGCCTATCATACGCCTCACCATGATCAGGTGTTTGTGTCTCCAGTTGCTGAGCAGGTGGTCAATTTCTATCAGTGCATCTAAGATTTGATACGAACTTTGGAACACAGGAAAATCACGGTATAGCATAATGAATAATGCGGCACGCAATGCCTGCGGCGAAAAACTACTTCTCAGATTTTGTAATTGTTCAGCCGGCATATCAGCAGGTATTTTTTCAAAAAATACATAATCAAAATCGGGTAGTTTATTTTTTTCTCTTTCTGTTAATCCTGTTTGATAAATATTGCGATAGTCGCTCCAGAAAGGATGTTGTGTTACGGAAGAATCTTTTGCAGCAGGGTAGGAGCGCCAGAATGCTTCTTCAAAAAATGGCATGCGCTCCAGCCAGTTGTTTACTAATTGTAATAAAGTGGATTGATCTTCTGTGGAAGAGATATTAGTAAAATCTTTTTCGGTAAAGCCACCTTCGCCGGTGCGTTTATAATAAGCCGCCTGGTGACGTTTGTCTAACTGCAATCCAAGCTTCGCTTCTATCAATCGGAACTGTATACTTTGAAAACCGGATGATGGCGTGAGTAAATTTCTGAATGCCAAAAAATCCAGTGGCGTCATTGTATCTAAAATACTTACCTGCTGGTTCAGCAATTCCAATATGCGTGATACGCGGTTTAGGCGATGACGTACCAAGTTCAGGTCCTCTGAATTATCATTGATCTTTTCTTTGGAGAATACCTGCATCGCATAATCCAGTTCGAACAATACCTGTTTGAACCACAATTCATACGCCTGGTGAATGATGATAAAAAGCATTTCATCGTGAGCGGGTTCATTACCCGGCTGAAAGCTAACAGGCTCCTGGGCTCCGAGCACTTTATCTAAATGAAGATAAGTGCCGTAATACATGGGTTCTTTGTTCATAATGGCAGTTCTTGCTACAAAGAAAAGGATTCTAAAGTTTACAGTTAAAAGTCTCTGTTTTTAATAATTTTTTACCGCAGAGGCGCAGAGACGGAGAGGTTCGGGGAGAAAACCCGAGTGAATCAAAATTTTTGTAGCAATAGCGATCTTAACTCTGCGTTTCTCCCTGTCTCCCCGCCTCCCCGGTAAAACTTAGCTTGTAATGGTTTGTAATAGCTATTTTTCAAACTGAGAAAAAATAAAGTACATTCGTGCCTATGAATAGGCCCCAACTCGTTAACCAGATCAGGAACAAAAGATCTTTTTTGTGCGTGGGGCTTGACACAGATCTTACTAAGATACCAAAGCACTTACGCTCACACCCCAATGCGATCTTCGAATTCAATAAGGCCATCATTGATGCCACCAAAGCCCATTGCGTAGCTTATAAGATCAATACCGCTTTTTATGAAGCTATGGGATTGAAAGGTTGGGAGGCGATGGAAAAGACCCTGCACTATATTCCTTCAGAACATTTCAAGATCGCAGATGCCAAGCGTGGCGACATTGGTAATACCTCTTCACAATATGCCCGCACTTTTTTTGAAACATTGCCATTTGATGCGGTGACGGTTGCGCCGTATATGGGAGAGGATAGTGTGCGCCCTTTTTTGGAATATGAAAATAAGTTTGCGATCGTTCTGGGGCTCACATCTAACAAAGGCGCAAACGATTTTGAATTGCAGAAAACCGGGAATGAATTTTTATATGAAAAAGTATTGCAAACTGTTGCTTCCTGGGGTACACCTGATAATTTGATGTTTGTAGTAGGAGCTACCCAGGCAAGTGAGCTGGCCAATATCAGGAAAATAATCCCCAAACACTTTTTACTCGTTCCCGGAATTGGTTTCCAGGGTGGCAGTTTAAAAGAGACCAGTGAATATGGAATGAATGAAGAAGTAGGATTGCTCGTGAATGCAAGCAGAGCTATTATTTATGCAAGTGAGCATGAGGATTATGCAGAAGAAGCAGGATCAATGGCAGAGCAATACCAGGTTGAAATGTCTTCTTATTTAAAATGAACTAATAAATCGAACCCCTCCTTGCGCCCGTGGCGGTTCCTGGCGGTCTTTGCGATACTGCTTTATTTTTTGTATCGCAAGGGTTTCGCAAAGTGTGCAAGGGAATACAAAATAAAATATCAATTATGGATCGTCGAAAATTCCTCCAGCGTGCATCTGTATCTGCAGCGGCTGTAAGCATTGCCCCTGCTATACTTGCACGTGATGCAAAACCCTCTTCTTTTCGTATCGGGTATTTGACCGATACACATGTAAAGCCAACAGATATTTCCGAAGCAGGTATGCGCAAAGCATTTCGTCATGTAAATAACCTCAAGCCTTCTGTCGATTTTATCATGAATGGCGGAGATTCTATCATGGATGCACTCAATGCCACAAAAGAAAAAGTACAGAAACAATGGGATGTATGGAATAAGGTATTGAGCGAAGAGAATAAACTGCCTATGCATCATTGCATCGGCAACCATGATGCCTGGGGCTGGCAAATGACCGACCCGGAAGTAAGGGCCGATCCTCTATTCGATAAGAAATGGGTATTGAAAGAACACAAGATGGACAGCCCTTATTATAGTTTTGAGCACAAAGGATGGAAGTTTATTGTGCTCGATAGTCCGCATGAAAATAACGGTGGTTATATTGCCCGGATAGATGAAGAGCAATTCGCATGGCTGGAAAAAGAATTAAAAGCCACTGATGCAGCAACGCATATCTGCATTGTTTCTCATATCCCGATCGTATCATTTTGTTCTGCCATGTTCTCGGATAAGAATGAGGCCAATGGCGACTGGAAGATATCGCGGGCTTTGTTGCACGTAGATTCACGAAGGCTGACGCAATTATTTAAATCAGCTTCAAATATCCGTTGTTGTTTAAGTGGGCATATTCATCTGCAGGATTCGGTGGAATATTTCGGTATCAAATATTACTGCAATGGCGCTGTATCTGGTGATTGGTGGAATGGCCCGTTCAAAGATTTTCCGCCTGCTTATGCCATTTTTGAATTTGATAAGGATGGAGGTGTGAAGAGAGAAATGGTGAATTATTAAGGAGGATTTTGTTCGTTTCCGTCATATCGAATCCTCGTCCGATGCTCTTCGGACGGGGTGAGACATCTCTCCGTGATCATGTCTTCAAGACCCAACTCTTTTTCCTAACACAATACATAAACGTTGACCCCGGCCTTGGCTCTAAAATTATATTTTCTATCTGGTGAATCCTAACTCCGCCAATTTTTTTCACCGCTTTTTGTGAACGGGTATTATGTTCATTCACGCAGAAAATAACATGGTCCACAAAGCCAAAAGCATGGTTCATCAGTAAAGTTTTCATCGAAATATTGTATTGCCCACCCCAGTAATTGCGTGCAAGGAATGTCCACCCGATCTCAATAGCATTCCCTGATTCTTTTACCGGGTGAAACCGGGTACTGCCAATGATCTCGCCGGTTTTCTTGTCTATCACGGCAAATGCACCTTTTGAATCCATAGCCTCTTTAAAAAATGGTTCAAACACATTTCTCTGGTAGCGGTCTTTTGCCGGGTGTTGTTCCCATATCAATGGATCGGATGCTATTGTATAGAGATTTTCGAAATCATCTTCTTTGAGTGGGCGAAGAATTAGAATATCGCTTTGGAGGGTGGGTTGGAGAAGCATGGGAATTAAGGAAGGTGGCTAAACATTTTCAAAAAATTGTATTGCAAAATTACAGAACTCAATAATTACATCTTTATCAAGATCAAACTCTTTTCTATTTCCTAAATAGTTATGTGAAACGGGTGTAATTTCTTTCCCTTCTGCTAATTCTTTTGCTGTAAGACATTTTATGTGCTTCTTTGAAACAAGAATAATATAAGCATTTTCATATGGATAATTTTTAGGTAAATCCTTTTGCCTGAATTCTCCGCTTGCTCTAAATTTCACTTCAACAAAATAGACATTTTTATTCCTTGGATCTTGCATTACAAAGTCAGGCATCCTTTTAATTTCCAAAGCAACATCAGAACGAACGCCTTTTAATAACTCCATAATTCCAGGAATCGTGTTTTCCATTCCGTATCTAAAAACATTAAACCCTAGACTTAAGAAGAGTTCTTGAATGAGTGTTTCAGCAATTCGGCCTTTAATCATACCATATCGAAAATTTCTTTCCTTATCAGTCAGGCCATGATTTTCAGAATATTCAAATTCATCAAAATTATCAATGTTGTCTTTGACAGAATTTTTGGGGTTTTTCTTATGATAACATTTTGTACAAAGACCACCATTAAATTTGGTATAATCTCCGCATTCTATACATTCTGCCATAAGACTATCTTTAGAGTGTAAGCTTTGTTTAAAATTATCTCAACTGTTGGAGGATGCTGAAATCTGAATTAGATAGTTTGGTTGCACTACTAACGGTTAATATTAATTACAAATTATTTGATTGGAATAAGCCATTCTTTAGCAAAAATATATCCATCTGGATCATTAGCTAAAACATAACACTCGCTTACGCCTCTTGGATTAATTTTTACTATTTGGGTCTCTTGCCCTAAAAAGGAGCTCATTGGAGTTTCCCAGTCAATTAAAAAGTCATCGCGTTGTATATCTTGTGGAGTCTCTGAAATAACTCTTACTCTATCGCCCACTCTGAAGGTTGCTTTTGGTTTAGAGCTTAAAACCGTTTTTTTAACTTTGTTTCCAGATAAAACGTTTTTTATTTCATTATAATAAAGATGTATCGAATTAATGTCTCTTGACAATTTTAAATTTATTGCCTGCGGTATTTCATTAGCACCGACATAAAAGAGGATTGGTACAATCCTCTTTTCAAGAGCGAGGGCACCACCTAATTCAATAAGCACCCATTCGCTTTTTATAGAAGCAGGACTAAGAAGAACTAAAAAATCACTGCACTCTTTTAAGTGTTTCTTAATTGAATCATCAATAGATTGACCCGTTTCTATATCTTTTTCATCCAAAAAGGTTTTTGCTCCCAGTTTGATAAGATCTTCTGAAATTCGTTTAGCTGCCCATTGATCTTTACTTGAATGACTGATAAATATTTTCATGTATTTTCTTTAATAAATTGCAGGTTACTGTAACTCCCGCGAAAGCTACTTATTTTCCTACATTCCCGCAATACCGTATTTCGCGCCGCGTTTCTAGCTCCTTCACGAGATTTTCCTCTCTTCCCCACGACAAAATGAAATTTTCTATACTCACATGATAGTATTTTACAGTTGTAAGTTGAAATGATGACTCTAACCGCAGGCCAAAAATTTAAAAACGGGGCCGCCATGGTGCCGGGATCATGGAAAACTTGCCGGAGGAAGCATGTTTGGAGCCAGAACCAGGCTTTGATGACGCCTTCATGACGCCTTGATGAGGCTTTGATGAGCATACAAGCAGGCCGGAATGAAGCAAGGATGAAGCATGTTTGAAGCATGTTTGAAGCCAGAATGAGCCTGGGATGAAGCAACAAACAAGCTACAATGAAGCCGGAATGAGCATACAACGAAGCAAGAATGAAGCAGCAATGAAGCCGAAAAATTCTAACACCGCGGTTCAACTTTAAACCTTTTCAGCAAACGCTTTAAACTGGTCCACCCATTTCTGGTAATATTTTCTAACAGCGCCACCCATGAACTTAGCCATCAGCTTTGGAAGAAAGCCAAAGAATTTTGTGAGTTCCATATCCATTTCGAATAAGGTCTTGTTTTCTCCTAATGCAGTAAAGCGATTGGTGCCCACATGTATCATCATTGTTTTCTTTCCGTATATGTGTTCATATTCGGCGCTGATCTCTGCAGGAAGATGTTGTGAAGTGATGGTCTCGATCTTAGTGATGCTTTTATACACGAGTTTGGTAACTGTGCCTACTTCATTGGGTTTGCCACTGATCAGTTCATAGCTTTTGAATTCTGTTTGCCATTCTTTGTAATTGTCCATATTGGTATACAAGGCAACTACTTTATCAAGCGGCAGGTTGATCTCTGTTTTCCAGGTGAATTTCATAAGTGTGATTATTTATTTTTTAGCCTTCTTCGTTGGTTTGGGTCTCAGGGTCTTTACATAAGCGAAACTCTTCTCAAGATATACTTTTAGTTCTTTTGTCTTGCCCAGCATACTATCCGGCACTTCCACATATTCAGGCATGGTAGCGCCATAGGCTTCCATGAGAACTGTTTTATGTTTTTTCAGAAATGCTTCCCGGTCCTTTTCCGCCAAACGAATAGCAAGCCTTTCTTTTTTTAATAGAAGGGTAAACATATTCCCGTTATGAGAAGTATAGGGGTTGGTATCGCCTTTGCGCTCTATTGCTGGAATGGTTGCTATCAGCTTATCATAGAGCGCTTCTTTTTCGTTGGTGGGTTTGGTTGGTTTGGGCATATGTAGTAATTGTATCCGAAAGTTATTTAATTTCTTTCTTAATAACCGCCACTAATTCCCTTGCCCAGTTAGCATGCTCTTTTGCAGAATAATGTAATCCATCTTTTGCCAGGAGACTGTTATCAGCTGCTGCTTTTCTTGTTCCTTCGGTGATGGAGATAAAATGCACGCCATGTTTTTTAGCGGCTAATTGACAAACTAAATTAAAAGCATTGATCTCATTAGCTATTTGCGCAGCATCTTTTCCTTTGGCAAAAGGAGTAACACCCCAATCAGGAATAGAGAGCATGATCACTTGCGAAGATTTTTCTCCCGCCAGGTGAATGGCTTTCTTTAATAAAAAATCAAGGTCAGTTGTAAAATCTTCTATAGCTGCACCGCGGTATTGATTGTTAACGCCAATAAGAAGTGAAACAAAATCATATTGTGCATTGAGTTGGGTATGGAGCAGATGTTCAGCCAGTTCAAAACTTGTCCACCCTGTTTTTGCAATGATCTCAGGTGCGTGAAAATGAAATCCTGCTTTTCGTAATAGCTGTATTGCCAGGTAAGGAAAATTTTCATACAGGGGCACAGACTCACCAATGGTGTATGAATCGCCTAACGCGAGGTATGTGTAATGATGAGAGGTCATATTGTTTCATCCGCCTAGGCGGACAAAGGAAAAAAAGACGCAAAGCATTTTCTCAATTATTCCTTTACTTATTTTTAGCAATTATTTTTGATGCATAAGGTCTACAATCATATTAATCATTCAATCAAATAAATCATAGTCCAGACAGTAGTATTTCATAAAACCGGTACACATCCTCAAAACTACAATACATCGGTGCAGGCGCCACACGGATCACTCCCGGCTCACGGTAATCCACCACAATGCCACTATTGATCATCTTATCATGTATCTCTTTTCCTTTGTCTTTAAAGTATAACGACAACTGAGCACCTCTTCGTTCGGGTTCAACAGGTGTGATAATTTCAAAATTGATATTCGTTAACTGTTTCAGTAAAAATTCAAGATAAGCCGTCAATTGTAGGCTCTTTGCTCTCAACTTTTGAATACCCGCTTTATCAAACAATTCCAATGATGCTTTCAAAGCCACGGTATTCAATACCTGCGCGGTGCTGATATTCCAGCCGCTGGCATTTGTCTTGGCGATAAAACCCTTCTCCATTTTAAATCTTGTCTTCTCATCATTTCCCCACCAGCCTGCAAGACGGGGCATATCTGCATTTACTGCAAATTTTTCATGCACAAATACTCCACCCACACAACCGGGACCGCCATTCAAATATTTATAATTACACCAAACAGCAAAATCAATATTCCAGTCGTGTAGTTGCATGGGAACATTTCCGGCTGCATGTGCCAGGTCAAATCCCGCCACAGAGCCAGCAGCATGTGCAGCTTCTGCAATACGCTTCATATCAAATAACTGCCCCGTATAATAATTGATTCCCCCAAACATCACCAGTGCCAGCGAATCATCATGAATACGAATGGCTTCAATAATATCTTCTTCCCTCAATATCTTTTCATTTTCACGCGGAGCGATCTCAACAATACAATCATCGGGATTCAAATTGTAATGCTTCACCAATGTCTCTACAGCATATTGATCAGATGGAAATGCACCTGCTTCCATCATGATCCTGAAACGTTGTTTTGTAGGACGATAAAAACTCAGCATCAATAAATGCAGGTTCACCGTTAAAGTATTCATCACCGTTACTTCGGCTTCTTTCGCTCCAACAATATTTGCCAATGAGGGTCGGAGGTATTCCTGGTAATACAGCCAGGGAGTTTTTGCTTTGGAGAAACCGGCAATGGCAACATTTTTCCAATCGTCTAATTCCTGTTGAACTGCAGCTTCCACATTCTTTGGTTGCAACCCCAATGAGTTACCGCAGAAATAGATCGTGTCATTGCCATTGTGTTTGGGAAAATGGAATTGCTGTTTGAATGAAGCCAGTTCATCATTGGCGTCCAGTTTTTGGGCGGTGGCAAGGCTTGTATCGAAAGAAGGCATGCGGTGTATTTGCTGCAAAATACACCCTTCGATGGAAATGTTGGCTAATCCAGGGGGCAAAGCATTGTAAGTATAATGTCACCCCTTCGGGGTTTGGGAATCATATTTATATTTTTTCTATAATCATTGCATCCCTTCGGGATTTTAAAGGAAGCCTGAAAGGCTGACATTATTGTAGACTCAGGTCATTTTAGCTATTACAAACCCCGAAGGGGTGACATAACCATATTTATCATCAATCACACAAAAATTACAGCAAAGGTTTCTCCATCTACCAATTCCTGCTTACTTTCCCCTTCCAAAACCCCAACTATATGCGCCGAATTCTATTTTTTCTTTCTGTGATGATGATCAGCATTGCTGCTTTTTCTCAACATCCAACTACCACAAAAGCCAATTACCAACTTGCTGCCAGGTTCTCGCCGGGCAAGATTGGAAAAATGATCTTCTCTACCAGCGTGGATGCACACTGGCTTAAGAAGACAACCCGCTTTTGGTACATGTATGAAACTACCGAAGGAAAGAAATGGTATATCGTTGACCCGGCAAAAGGAGAAAAGAAAGAATTGTTTGATAATGAAAAACTTGCTGCTGAAATATCCCGTATCGTAAAAGATCCATTTGAAGCAAAACACCTTGGATTGGACAGCATGAAATTTGTTCGCGATGAAAATACGATCCAGTTTGAAGTGAAGAGTTCACAGGAAATTGAAAAGAAGGATAGCACTGCAAGAAGAGGCGCTGCACCCGTAAAAGAAAAGAAGGTCTTCTATTTTGAATATAACCTGAATACAAATGCTCTTACAGAATTAATTGATTTTAAGAAGACAAAACATAAGCCAGGCTGGGCTTCCATCTCTCCAGACAGTGCCACGATCGTCTTTGGTCGCAATTTTAATTTGTACTGGATGGACAGGACGAATTATGAAAAAGCATTGAAGAATGAAGACGACAGTACGATCGTTGATCATCAGCTAACTACCGAGGGTGTTGAATTTTTCAGTTACCATGGTACTGGTGCGGCCGGTGGTAATGAGACCAATGTTGATAAAGAAAAAAATAAGAATAAACGCAAATCGGCTTTTCTTTTCTGGAGCGCCGATTCAAAACATTTTGCAACAGTGCGTGCAGATGAAAGAAAAGTAAAAGACCTATGGGTGATCAACAGCCTTGCCGACCCAAGGCCTACTCTGGAAACATATAAATATGAAATGCCGGGTGAAAAAGAATCACCGATAGAACACCTGGAATTGTTTGATATGGTGACGAAGACTGGCCATGAAATGACAGCAGGCGCTTTTAAAGACCAGACCATTTCTTTATGGTCGGCCCCCGCACCCGCAAATACAAGAGATGATGAAACAAGGCCACTGATATGGCTTGGAACAAATAGCGATTTTTATTTTACAAGAACCAGCCGCGACCTGAAACGAATTGATGTTTGTATTGCCAATGCCGGCAGTGGTGCGATAAAACCATTGATACAAGAGCGTTTGAACACCTATGTGGAATTGAAAAGGGTTGGCCTGGTAAATAATGGCAAGGAATTAATTGAGTGGAGTGAGCAGGATGGATGGGCACATTTCTATTTGTATGATGAAAATGGCAAACTGAAAAACCAGATCACTTCAGGCTCTTTTCATTGCGAGGATATTGTAGGTATTGATGAGAAGAAACGTGTACTGTATTTCTCCGCCAACGGAAGAGAACCAAATGAAGACCCTTATTACGTTCATTTATACAGAATAAATTTTGATGGTACAGGAATGAAGTTGCTTGATCCGGGAGAATTTGAACATAGCATGAGCATGAATGACGACCAGCAATTTTATGTTGATAATTTCTCAAGGGTGAATACGGTTCCCAAATCTGTTTTGTACGCAACTGATGGAAGAAAGATCATGGACCTGGAAACTGCCGACCTTTCTTCTTTGTTTGCTGCAGGATATAAATTCCCGCAACCATTTAAAGTAAAAGCGGATGATGGCATTACTGATCTGTATGGTGTATTGTACCGCCCATTTGATTTTGATTCCACAAAAAAATATCCACTGATCGAGTACGTATATCCCGGCCCGCAGACAGAAGCGGTGAACAAAGCATTCAGTCGCGGCATGAATACCACAGACCGCCTGGCACAATTTGGTTTTGTAGTGATGACAGTGGGTAACCGTGGTGGTAATCCATCGCGCAGCAAATGGTACCACAACTTTGGTTATGGAAATTTGCGTGATTATGGATTGGCGGATAAAAAAGCGGCTGCAGAACAACTAGCTGATCGGTATTCATTTATTGATATAAATAAAGTGGGTATCAACGGTCACAGTGGTGGTGGTTTTATGAGTACCGCTGCCATGCTGGTGTATCCTGATTTCTTTAAAGTAGCAGTATCCGAATCAGGCAACCATGATAACTCAATTTATAACAGGTGGTGGAGTGAAAAACATCATGGTGTAAAAGAAACCATCACAGATAAAGGCGATACCAGTTTTGCATACACAATAGAAAAGAACCAGGATCTCGCTAAAAACCTGAAGGGGCATTTGATGTTATCGACGGGTGATATAGATAACAATGTGCATCCCGGTAATACTATTCGTGTTGCCAATGCATTGATCAAAGCCAACAAACGTTTTGATTTTGTCTTGTTGCCCGGCCAAAGGCATGGTTATGCTGATATGGGTGAATACTTTTTCTGGCGCCTCGCTGAATACTTCACGAAATATTTAATGGGTGATATGACCGACCGCAGTATAGACATAGAAGAAATTAATCGCGATATAGAACAGAGTGGTGTGAAAGGCGGTGGTGGAGCTGCAACTGGTGGTGGAGGTGGTGGTGGAAGAAGAGGGGCGGAGGAGGATGATGAGTGATGCGGGATACGAGATAGGGGATTGGGGTACATTTAGCTCCGTGAGATGATACCTGAAAAATTGTTACTCAGTATTATTTCCAAAGTTTATAAAGGCCTGTAGAAATGCAGGCCTTGTCGCTTGTGTCCCTCATGTCCTTTATACTCTAACAAACTGTATTCAACGGTATTTACGAAGCAACTTATTCCACAAATTCGCGCTCGCTCTTCGCAATCACTATCGTAGCCACCCCATTGCCAATAATATTCGTTAGCGCCCTGGCTTCACTCATGAATTTATCAACGCCTAATAAAAATGCCAGTCCTTCTAAAGGTATTTTGTTGATGGTGGCCAAAGTAGAAGCAAGTACAATAAACCCGCTTCCGGTAACACCTGCTGCACCTTTGGAAGTGATCATCAGTATTAAAAGTATCATTACCAGCTCACCCAATCCTAATTGCACGTTATATAATTGTGCAATGAATACAACCGCCATGGATAAATAAATAGAACTGCCATCCAGGTTGAATGAATAGCCGGTAGGTATCACTAACCCAACCACAGATTTACTGCAACCCATTTTCTCCAGCTTCCGCATGATGGATGGTAATGCAGATTCAGAAGAAGATGTTCCGAGCACAATGAGTAATTCTTCTTTGATATTGCTTAAGTATTTCCAGATACTCAGTTTATAGTAGCGAAGTATCGCTCCCAATACAAGAAATACAAACAAAAAAATGGCGAGGTACATGCAGCCAACTAATTTGGCAAGTGGCACCAAAGTATGTAAACCGAACTTACCTACTGTGTAAGCCATTCCGCCAAAAGCTCCTACCGGCGCGAGGTACATAAAATATTTCAGTGCTGTAAAAACATAGTGTGAGATGCGTCCCAAAAAATGAACCACCACAAGCCTGTATTTTGAATAGTTGAGAATGATACCAACGATGATGGCAACCACCAATACCTGCAAAGTAAGATTTGCTTTAAAAAATTCTATCCAGCTAAAATGTTTGGCAGCAGCTGTGGTATACTTTGATGCGTCCTGTATCTGCAAACCTGATTTATCAATTTTACCCGGTTGCATCACCAGCGCTACGATCATGCCGATGGCTAAGGATAATGTTGTTACGACTTCAAAGTATATCAGCGACTTGATGCCGATCCTCCCCACTTTTTTCAGGTCGCCAATACTACTGATGCCCAAAACAATCGTTAGAAAAATAATGGGATAAATAAACAGTTTGATGATATCAATAAATGTGGTTCCCAGTTTCTCCATCTTCACCGCTGTTGCAGGGTATAAAGCGCCAAGAAAAATAGCTGCGATGATAGCGATCAATACATAGAAAGTAAGATTGGTGGTGATCTTTTGCCACAAGGGTTTGGGTGTAATGGTTGGTTGCAAGAGGTAAGTGCTTAAGTGCTTAAAAGTAAACGATTTTCATTTGATTGTATTTTTAACCGCAAAGAGCGCTAAGAACCGCAAAGTCCCGCAAAGGGTTACCTTTTCTGGTCGATGGTAACCGCTTAAATAAACAATTCCTTTTTCCATCACCTAAATAACTATTTTGGTTTTCTAAACTCTCAACATGAAAAAGATCATCGTCATCGTATTTGCTGTTTTCGCTTCGCAGTCAATGATCGCGCAAGCCAAGGTAAACCCTGTTATTAAATCTTATGGTGCGGTGTATTCTGTGCCGGATAACTGGGAGAAAGCAGACAAAGACCGCGATTATAAAATACTTGTCGATATAACCGATGCAGCAGATAAACCTGATACGATCAATGTCTATCTCGAAGCCGTTGCTACTTTGATCAATCTTCATGCAGTGGCTGGAGTGTCCGCAAAGAACATGCATGTGGTGGTGGTCTTTCACAAGATGGGCACATTGTCCATTCTGAATAATGAAGCATACCAGAAAAGATTTAAAATGGATAATCCCAACCTGTCAATGCTCACAGAATTACATAATGCAGGCGTACAATTTTTTGTATGCGGGCAAAACCTGTATCGCGGCAAACTACCGGAAACCAGTATTGCACCCGAAGTGAAAGTAGCGGTATCAGCATTGACCACAATCACTACTTACCAGTTAAGGGGCTATGCAATGATTAATTTTAAATAAGATCTTAGCAGGAAATAAAATTTGCACCGTCCGAATGGCTTGGCCGGGCGGGCACAGAGACACAGAAGATATTCGACCATCTTCTCTCTTCCTCTGTGTTTCTGTGTCTCTGTGGCAAACAAAAAAAATGATACCCTTTCAGATATCATTTTCTTCAATTGGGGTAAAATATTTTATACTCTTATTGATTTTGCCGGTTTGGTCTTATCATTCTTATCCTTACTCTTATCATTCACATCAAAGGTTATATTATGTCCAAGAGTAATATGCCCGAAATTATTATTGATCTTGATAGGAAGCGTGCCAGCACCCACTTTACCACTGATATTATGCGTATTCCGTGGTCCATAACGGCGGCGCCCATTCTGATTTTCTTCCTCCTGCTCTTTTACCACTAACCCCGTGGTATTACTGAAACTTCCGAAGCTGGATTTGATATTAAAATCTGCAGACAGGGTGTTATCGGTATCCAGGTAGAGTTGAGAAAAATTGTTCTTGATATCTAACTTCTTAATGTTGTTGTCGATGCCGATCTTCGTAGCTCCCTGGTTAAAACTTGCTTCAATATCTCCGCTCAATTTATTGATCACAGCGCGTGAAAAACCTATATTGATCTTGCCGCCATTGATACTTTCTATGGTTCCCTTGCCAAATTCAACAGACACTTTCACTGATTGTGCAAGTTTGCCGGCAACAAGGCTTCCGAAGCGGCTGTTTAGTGTAACCGGTCCGCTGTAATCGCCGATAACCATTGGCCCAAAGCCATTTGAAGCTTCCAGTGTTGCATTTTTAGGAAGTGATACGCTATAGTTGATCTTGAAACTTTCGTTGTTATATCTCTCATGATCATTGTTCCTGTCTTTTCTCGCAGAGTCCCTTCTTTCGCGATTATTATTCCTGTTGTTATTATTATTGTTGTTATCGCCATCCCAGTTATTATGCTCATTGATATGCGTCTTGAAGAAAATTTCTGAGCCGCTTTTCCCGTCTTCGATACGGATGCTGTCGAGAATTACCTGAGCCCTTTGGTCTGTCATTGCTTTGGCAGTAATGGATACATCCACTTTTATTTCATTTCTATCCCAGGTGGTGATCTTCATTTCGCCGAATGAATTATTTAATTTGATCTTATCGCCGCTGCCTACATTGTAAGATTTGGTATAAGATTTACTTTTTTCCTTGTTTGCATCCTGTGCAATAACAACTGTTGCAGCCAGTAATGCCAGCGAGAGGCTAAAGGCTTTTACTATTCGTTTCATTTTTTGATTTTTTTAGGGTTTGATAAATCGAAAGCTGCTGGTTCAATAACTCCTGCTGCAGGCGCAAGTTTTGAATCATCGCTTCAAATAATTGTTCTTTGTTGGGGTTCACAGACAACTCCTTTTCCAAAGAAGTATAATAAGTATTTAATTGCCCGAGTGCGGACATAAAGTTCTTGTACAATGCCGGGTCTATCTTTTCAACTCCTTTTAATTCTGCTTCACTAATAGATACGGAACGGATGATCCGCGACATTTCAAACTGGTAAGAGGAATCGATATAACCGCTTTCTTGTTGGTGTGCCACAGGCGCTTGCTGGGTATTCTTTTTTTCGAGTAAAATGAGAACAACTATCGCATTGATGAGCAGGAGAAAGCAGGCAGCAAATTGCTTTAATGTGAGAAGATGAAATACTTTCCTTTTGGGCGAAATATTCTTTTCGATCTTCTGCCATACCGGTGCAGGTGGCGCTTCGGTATCGAATGCTTCCCTGTTGGCATCAATAAAACGTTCCAGTTTATCTTTCATAACGTCCTCCTTGTTTTATGATCTCGAGTAATTTCTTTTTAGCGCGTATATATTGTGAGCGAACTGTGTTGTGTGATATCCCTAAGATCTCCGCGATCTCCTCGTGTTTATAATCTTCCATCAGGTGAAGGCAGAGAACGGTGCGATAGCCTGCCGGTAGCATTTTGATCGCCTTTTTTATCTCTTCCACTTTAAAGACAATATCCTGTTCATTCTCTGTTTCTTCTTCAACGATGGAATGCACATCGGTTTGATCAATATCCACAAAATGCAACTTCTCCCTTTTTATCTTGTTGATCGATTTATTGACCACGATCCTTTTTAACCAGGCCCCAAAACTCGACCTGTTCTGGAAAGTATTCAGCCACCTGAAGGCATCTATAAAAGCTTCCTGCAGGATGTCCTCAGCATCGGCGGTATTATTGACTATCCGCAAGCTGGTATGGTACATCGCACGACTGTACTTTTCATACAGTATCTCGTAGCCCGCTGCATCGCCTTCTTTGCAGCGCTCAATTAGCTGGTCCGGTATCATTGTTACGGCTAGATCCAATCGGTCGGTTTAAATAAGGACACGGGTTTGAAAAGAATGTTGCACGGTTTATAATTTATTTATTGAGTTACCAGTTGCTAGTTACCAGTCCCACATAACCAGCAACTGGCAACCAGCAACCGGCAACATGTAACCCGTAAGTTCGTATTTTTGAGCATTAAAACTATCTGCATGGCTTCCCGTACCGACTCTTTCCAATCTCCCGATTATTATGGTGTGGATGAATTGCTCACCGAAGAGCACAAGCTTGTGCGGGAAAGCGTGCGCAATTATGTGAAGAAGGAGATATCACCGATCATTGAGGATTATGCACAGCGTGCCGAATTTCCTGTGCAGATAGTAAAACAATTGGGTGAGCTGGGTTGTTTTGGTCCAACTGTTCCGCCGGAATATGGTGGTGGCGGATTGGATTATATCAGTTATGGATTGATGATGCAGGAACTGGAACGTGGTGATAGTGGCGTTCGTTCCACCGCCAGCGTGCAGGGCAGCCTCGTGATGTATCCTATTTATGCATATGGAAGCGAAGAGCAGAAGAAAAAATTTCTTCCCAAACTTGCCAGTGGTGAATGGCTCGGATGTTTTGGGTTGACGGAACCCAACCATGGCAGCGATCCCGGAGGCATGCTTACACGTTTTACAGATGCCGGCGATCATGTAATATTGAATGGCGCAAAAATGTGGATCAGTAATTCACCTTATTCTCAGGTGGCCATTGTTTGGGCGAAAAATGAAAAAGATGAGATTCATGGTTTGATAGTGGAGAGGGGAATGAAAGGATTTACCACACCCACTACGCATGGCAAGTGGAGCCTGCGTGCCAGCGCAACAGGAGAGCTGGTCTTTGATCATGTAAAAGTTCCCAAGGCAAATATTTTACCGGGTGTAAAAGGATTGAAAGGGCCGCTAGGTTGTTTGACCAAAGCACGTTATGGTATTGCCTGGGGTGCATTAGGTGCCGCAATGGATTGCTATGATACCGCATTGCGTTACAGTAAAGAAAGAATTCAATTTGATAAACCAATAGGCGGGTTTCAATTGCAGCAGAAAAAGCTGGCAGAGATGGTAACAGAAATTACTAAAGCACAATTACTGGTTTGGCGTTTGGGAGTTTTAATGAATGAGGGCAAAGCCACACCGCAGCAGGTGAGCATGGCCAAACGCAACAGTTGCGAGATAGCCACCAATATTGCACGCGATGCACGACAGATGTTGGGCGGAATGGGCATCACCGGTGAATACAGCATCATGCGCCACATGATGAATTTAGAAAGTGTGATCACTTATGAAGGAACGCATGATATTCATTTGCTCATTACAGGAATGGATGTTACGGGGTTGAATGCGTTTAAATAATTTTTTTTAGCCCCGTCCGAATGGCATGGCCGGACGGGCACCGCTCCCGAAGTTTCGGGAACAGAAACACAGAGGCGACGTCGAATAATTTTCTGTGCTTCTGTGTCTCTGTGGCAGCCTTTTTAAAACAATTCTTTTCATGAAGATTTTTTTAATTGGTATGATGGGTGCAGGCAAAAGCTATTGGGCGCAGAAATTAGCTGCCGCCCATGGTATGGACTGGATTGACCTGGATGCGCAGGTAGAAAAAGCAACACAAATGTCCATCGCCGAGATCTTCGAAACAGAAGGAGAAGATTATTTCAGGAACAAGGAAAGAGAAGTATTACAGCAGTTATCTGTCTTTGATCATTTGATCATTGCCACCGGCGGCGGATTGCCCTGCTTTCATGATAACATGGATTGGATGAACAAAAATGGCATTACCATTTGGCTGTATGAACCCATTGAAGTATTGGTAAAACGTTTGTTGCCGGAGAAGAAACATCGTCCGTTGATAAAAGATCTGAGCGATGAAGAGCTGAGCGGTTTTCTTTCTAAACGATTAGCAGAGCGTAAGCCGTTTTACAGCAAGGCGCAGCATCATTTGCAAGGAACGATTAGTGAGAATAGTTTTTCGATATTAAACCTATAAGGTTTTTTAAAAATCAAACCTATAAGGTTTTAGAAACCTTATAGGTTTATTAAACCGTTTCTATGCACAAAGGCTTTCTACGCACCGCAGCATTATTAGGCGCCATCACTGTTGCCATGGGAGCATTGGCTGCACACCGTTTAAAAACAATGATAGGGGAGCATGAGCTCAGCATTTTTGATACAGGAGTGCGTTACCAGTTCTATCATGTGTTTGCATTGGCGCTGGCAGGCATTTTATGGAAAGAATATCCCAATCGTTGGATGAAAGCAGCCGGACAATTATTTATTTTGGGTATTATTTTCTTTAGCGGGTCATTATACCTGCTTACTTATATTACCGCAGCAAAGATTGAGGGCATGAATTGGGTGGGGCCTGTTACGCCGATTGGTGGAGTGTTTTTTATTGCGGGGTGGATTTGTTTGTTATTAGGAGTTCAAAAGGTTTCAAAGGGTTGAGAGATTTAAGAAGTTTTAGTTTCGTACCAATAAATTAATCAATATGCCGTTTAAATTTATCTATAGATGCTTGTTAGTTGTTTTGATAGCTTCTTGTAATTCGGAATCAAGTAGCAATAAAATAACAGTAAGTGACAGTCTCATAAAAAGGATAGCAGTAAAATTGCAAATTACCGATTCTGTTCATTTTTTTAATAATTGCTCAGAGTTAATGAATGGAAGCTCATCTGGTGGGATACAAGGAGTAAATACAAGCAAAGATTCAACAGGGTATTTTTGTTTTGTTGAATGTTTTGATTGTAAAGAATCTTATGAAGTTGTCCTTTCTTATAAAGGAGGCATTGAAAAAAGGAAATTTATTGGATATCAGAAGATTGAGGCTTCTTTCAATTCTGGCTGCCAAAATTTATTTAATGATTTTGATTGTTTTGCTTTCGTTCTAAAAATGAGGGATCCCGAAAAACAAAAGGATATGCATGCCATGAATATTGATTTCCCAGTTAACGTAAAAATATACAAACGTATTAGTGGAGATACTTGGCAGTTTATTAAAAAGATAAAGGCGAAATCATTTGAAGAATATAGTAGGGCTGAACTTAATACGATTTACGGATTGGATTGATTGCTGTCCTAAAATCCGTTTGCGAGAGTGATGTGCACGTAGAGATCCCTCACCCCCGATTCGGCACAGCCGGAATCGGGAGATTCGTGATGACGTTCTAATTTTGTTCTCGTATCACCCATCTCGCATCTCGTATCCCGCATCCCGTATCTCGTATCCCACATCCCAATCTCGCATCCCGTACCCCAACTCATAATTCATCATTCATAACTCATAATTGGCCTGCGGCCAAGAGTTATCCACGTATAAGCATGCAATGCAAGAAAATCCCAGAAGAAATCCACATGCCGGGCTAAAAACAGGTCTCCTTCTTATACTGGCTTATATTTGTTTTCATGGCGAATAGCTTAAAGAAGAAGACGCCGCCCCCGCCCGATCCTGAACAACTCACTCCCGATAAGGAAGTGGAGGTTTCGGTGACAGAAGTGGTGAAAGATGAACGTACTACAAAAATTGCCGGTGCGGTGTGCCTGCTTTTCGCCCTGTTCCTGTTTGTGGCATTCACTTCCTATTTATTTACCTGGCAGGAAGACCAGGATAAAGTACACCAGTTTGGCATTAAGATATTTTCTACCAGCGATGTGAAAGTGAACAACTTGCTGGGTGTGCTTGGCGCATTTGTAGCGCATATTTTTATTTTCAAAGGATTTGGCCTTGCCTCTTATTTATTCTGCACTTTCTTTTTTGTTCTGGGTGTGAATCTTTTGTTTGAGAAAAAAGTATTCTCTCTCGGACGGAATATCCGTTATGTGATCATTGGATTAGTGGTTATCAGCACCGCATTTGCTTTTGCTACAAAAGGAAACGAATTTAGTTGGGGTGGGGCTGTAGGTGAATTGTCGAGTGGATGGCTGGTAAAATGGATCGGTAATTTTGGAACAGGTGCTTTGTTACTGGTGACTGTTTTTACTTATGTGATATGGCGTTTCAACCCAAGTTTCAAATGGCCTGAAAGGCAAAAGAAAGTGGCAGTGGCAGAAGCCGATGAATTATTTGCCAAAGGCGAAGATGAACAACCGGTTTACATGAGCTGGAATGAAGGTGAGGAAAGCGCTGCGGCACTGGCACTCACAGAAAAAACACCCGAAGAACCTGCCAGCAATAATAAACTGAAGAACGAGAGCAAAGGAGTTACAGTAGTCATGCCAAATGCTGAGCCGCTTAACCCCATGACTGAATTTGATGTGAGCGAAAAAGAAAATGAGATCTTTCCTGAAGGGCAGGAAGTTTTGCCGGAACCAGAGCCTGAGATATTTGCTCCCGATTCGCAAGCGCCTTCTCCTAAAAAGAAATTAACTACTGCCGAAGAACTGGAACTGGAAATAAAAGAAGCGGAGCCAAAAGAAGAAGAACCGGCACCTGCTGTTGGAAGTGTAGCTACCAAATACGATGCAACACTTGACCTGAAGAATTATAAATATCCAACGCTTGATCTGCTGGAAACACATGGCAGTGAAAAGATCGTTCATGATCCTGCAGAACTGGAAACAAATAAGAACCAGATCATTGCTACGCTGAAAAATTATGATATCGCCATTCAGCGTATTGCGGCAACGGTTGGTCCGACAGTAACGCTTTATGAGATCGTTCCTGCCCCGGGTGTGCGTATCAGCAGAATTAAAAATCTCGAAGATGATATCGCGCTAAGCCTTGCTGCACTTGGTATCCGTATCATTGCGCCGATCCCAGGAAAGGGCACGATAGGTATTGAAGTACCCAATGTGCGCAAGACGGTGGTAAGCATGAAGACCTTGCTGGCATCTGAGAAATTCCAGAATAATAATTTCTCTCTCCCCATTGCCATTGGTAAGAAGATCGATAATGAAAATTTTATTGTTGACCTGGCTGCCATGCCGCATTTGCTGATGGCAGGTGCAACCGGGCAAGGAAAATCAGTTGGTATCAACACCTTGCTTGTTTCGTTATTGTATAAAAAACATCCTTCGCAATTAAAGTTTGTATTGGTAGATCCAAAGAAAGTGGAACTGAGCCTTTACCGCATCATAGAAAAACATTTTCTCGCCAAACTTCCTGGAGAAGAAGAATCCATTATCACCGATACAAAAAAAGTGATCTATACGTTGAATGCATTGTGCATTGAAATGGATAACCGTTACGACCTTTTGAAAGAAGCAGGTTGCAGAAACATCAGGGAGTACAATGATAAATTCACAGCAAGAAAACTCAGTCCATTAAAAGGGCATCAATATTTACCATTTATAGTTTTAGTAGTGGATGAGTTTGCAGACCTGATCATGACTGCGGGCAAAGAAGTGGAAATGCCTATTGCTCGTTTGGCACAATTGGCAAGGGCCGTGGGAATACATTTGATCATTGCCACACAAAGGCCTTCGGTAAATATTATTACGGGAACCATCAAAGCCAATTTCCCTGCGAGAATTGCGTTTAAAGTATCGAGCAAGATCGATAGTCGTACCATCCTTGACCTGGGTGGTGCAGAACAACTGATCGGTAAGGGTGATATGCTCATTAGTTACAACGGTGAAGTGACACGTTTGCAATGTGCATTTGTGGACACGCCGGAAGTGGACAGGGTCTGTGAGTTCATCAGCAAACAACAAGGTTATCCGCAGGCATTTTTATTGCCGGAATATGTTGATGAAAAAGAAATGGAAGGAAAAGATTTTGATGCGAATGACCGTGATCCATTATTTGAAGATGCTGCAAGATTGATAGTACAGAGCCAGATGGGTTCTACCTCTTTGATCCAGCGAAGAATGAAACTGGGTTATAACCGTGCGGGCCGGCTCATGGACCAATTGGAAAATGCCGGCATTGTTGGCCCTAACCTGGGAAGCAAAGCCAGGGAAGTGAGATTTAAAACTGAGGCTGATCTCCAGCAATTTCTACAGGGTATGGGTTGATTTAGCCTAAAACTGTGTCGATTCACCTAAAATGGTTAAACGAAAAGGCTCAATTGGGGTCAATGAATACTGAAAACCTATCTTTGTAAGATAACGATTAGTTGATGAAGAAATCCTATGTCCTGTTACTTGCCCCTGTTCTTCTTTTACAAATTTCCTTTGCCCAAAGCGACGCTGGCGCCAAAAAAATATTGGATGCCGTAAGCGCCAAGGTAAAAGCATCGAAAGGAGTGACAGGCAATTTTGCACTGAAATCAATCACCAGTAAGGGCAAACCCAATGGTACCAAAACGGGGAATATTTGCATCAAAGGGGAAAAATATATTCTGAAACAGGGCAAGACAGAAGTGATCTGTGATGGCGCAAAAACATACAGTTATGACGGCAATAAAACCATTACGGTTACTTCAACTGAAGAAGCAAGCGAAACATTAAGCCCGCAAAAATTACTGTCCGGTTCTTACGATAAAGAATATGGTTATAAACTGGTTGGTTCAAAAGGTAATAGTTATGAAATAGAAATGAAGCCAAATGATTCCAGGAAGAGCTTTCAGAAAGTAAGCCTGTTTGTAGATAAGAGCAAGAACATGATCACCAAAGCAGTGATCTTTGATAAAGGCGATAATACACTGGAACTTTCTATCAGCAATATGAACACCAATGCAACCCTGCAGGACAACCTGTTCATTTTTAATAAAGCGAAATACCCTCCTGATACAGAGATATTAGATTAAGAATTTTTCACCGGAGAGGCAGGAAGACGGGGAGGGTCGCAGAGCTTAACTTCTATTCATTTAGTGACCCTATTATTTAATCAGAATCTCCTCTGCGTTTCTCTTTGTCTCTGCGACTCTGCGGTAAAAACATTTGTAACTTCATTCCATGAAAAAAGCAATAATATTCTTTTTCCTTCTCGCAGGGTCCCTGGCAAATGCACAGTATGCATTGCGTATTGTTGTAACAAGTATTGCCACAAAAGAAAATGATGATATTTATGTGGCAGGCAATTTCAATAACTGGAATCCGAAAGACGAACAGTATAAATTAAAGCCTTTTGGAGGCTCAAGAAAAGGAGTGGTGATCAAAGATCTCGCTGCAGGCAACTATGCTTTCAAATTTACACGCGGTGGTTTTGATAAAGTAGAGACCACAGCCGATGGCAGGGATATCAGCGACAGGCAAGTAGAAGTAAATGCTGATATGGTGCAGGAGTGTACGATCCGCGGCTGGAAAGACGAATACCCCGAAAGGCCTAAACAGTTTACGGCCAGTCCGCAGGTAAGGATCATGGACACTGCTTTTCAGATACCACAATTGAATAGGACAAGAAGAGTATGGATATATCTTCCGAAAGGATATGCAGCGTCTTCTAAAACTTATCCGGTTTTATATATGGAGGATGGACAAAACCTATTTAATGAGCAAACTGCTTTTGCGGGTGAATGGGGAGTGGATGAATGTTTAGACAGCCTGCAAAAACAAACAGGTAAAGAATGTATTGTAGTGGGGATTGATAACGGTGGCAGCAAACGAATGACAGAATACAATCCCTATGATGCGGAGAAATATGGAAAAGGCGAAGGCAACCAGTATGTTGATTTCCTGGCAAACACTTTAAAACCCTTTATTGACGGGCACTATCGCACGAAGAAGGGGCCTGAATATACTTTTACTGCGGGCAGCAGCATGGGCGGATTGATCAGCCTGTATGCTGTGATTCACTACCCGAAAGTGTTTGGTGGGGCGGGAATATTTTCACCGGCATTATGGATCGCACCACAAATATTTGATGATGCAAAGGTTGTCATGGCCGATCCGCATCGCTTATATTTTTATGCAGGTGGAAAAGAAAGTGAAACAATGGTAAGCGATATGCAGAAGATGGAAGACATCCTTTCAAAACAACCGGCATACCAGATGCGGAGTATTGTGTATCCGCCCGGGCAACACAATGAAAAATACTGGCGGCAGGAGTTTGCGGATTTTTATAAGTGGATAATGAATTGAGTCAGCCCATTGATCTTGTTCTTTTGCAACATTTTACATGGATAAAAACGGAGTATTAATACCTTTTTTAAATACTTAAAATCAGATAGGTTGCGTATGTAACTAAAAGGGAAATGTGAGTAAGGTATCACAGTTGGTATTGTTTGCGAAAGCCGATACGACAAATACACATAAAGAGATCAATTTTGGAATAATTCCTAATTTCCAGGCACAGGATATTAATGGAAAAACCGGGGTATATGTCAGAGGTTGCAAACGAATATTAAATACAAGTGGTATTCGTCATGCTTTTAACGGGCATGGAAATCAGCTTAAGGAAAATGAAAGAGGTCAAATTGGTATCATAGATATAGACTTTGAATTACTAACAGAGATTTTTAATACTCCGGATTCTGTTGTCAGAGGAAACAACAATAGCAGGGGTCAACATGCGGTTGTTTTTATTAAAAAGATTGGAATTAAGACTTATCATGTAGTTATGAGCCTTGTTGAATCCAGAAAAGAGTTAAACTTGGTTTTTAGTACGATGTATATCAAGAAATAAGAAAGCCGATGTTTTTATACACCGGCTTAAGATCTTATTGCAACAGGGAAAAGTGCTGCATCTTGCGATGCCGTCTTTCAGACGTACTAAACGTTCTGTTGCAGGTACAAATTTAATAAAAAACTCACTAATTAGAAATATTTTTTTATTACTGAAGAGGGAATTGCCTATAGATAAGCAGTTAATCAATCCAAAAGAAATTATAATTTATAAGTCACCCCCTCAATCGCCAAATGCGTATTCTCAAATACTTCTTTCGCCTCTATAAGAAATTCATCCAGAGAATCGTATTTGCTGCTGAAATGCCCTATCAGTAATTGATGCGCTCCTGCTTTCAAAGCGATTTGCGCTGCTTCTATCGTGGTGGAATGAAATCTCGCAAAAGCCCTTTCCTGCTGGTCTTTCAGGTAGGTAGTTTCATGATAAAGCAGGGTAACACCTTTCACTTTGCAGGCGATCGTTTCATCATATAAAGTATCGGCGCAATAGGCATAACTTTTAGCGGGCGTATTGGGAAGAGTGACCATTTCATTTTTTATGAGTACTCCTTCTTTAGTTTCATAATCATCTCCATTTTTCAATCGTTCAAAATAAGCGGTAGGGATACTATACTGCAGTGTTTTTTCCTTGTCGATCTTTCTTGGCGCTTTTTTTTCGCGGATGATAAATCCCCAGCAAGGTATTCTATGACTGGTGGAAAAACATTCCACAGAAAATTTCTTCTCATCAACGATCAACCCTTCTTTTTCCAAAGGATGAAACAATAATTCAAAAGGAAGTTTTGTAGA
>CAISDV010000102.1 GCA_903884185.1 uncultured Chitinophagaceae bacterium
CTCACTACTCATGGCTGTTGTTGACCCCATAGAACAGGCACGTAATGTACGTCGGCTGCAAAAGGCCGGCAGAAAAATAACAACTGCACGGGTCGCCATGTATATTTTTGCGCTGTTCTATGTTATCAGTGCCTGTACGCTCTTTTATCTCTACCATTTCCACAATCTTGATCTTATAATGGAGCAAATGTCCGCAGCAATTATTTTCGCGGCATTAGCGTTGCTCAGCTATAGGCGGGCTTTTATTTCCTTTGCCCTTGCGGCGCTGCTTACTGTTATTATTTTCCTGTTCACCCTAATAGTCATTTGCGCTAGCGGTAATTATCCATTGGGATTTTTATTTTATTGGCGAGGAGATCACAATGAGAATTCATCCTTTTGTCATAAGTCCGATAGCTATCGGGATGCGTTGGCGAATGGGCAAGGGGGATGTTTACTAACAGGCGAGGGTCACAATTGGGCGCATTTCAAATCTTCGCATAGAAACAGCACTAATACCTGCTGAATAGAAGCCCAAAGGGCTTCAATATGAATAGCCATCGGTGAAACCGATGGTAAAATGAGCGAAAAGTGCCAACCCCAACGGGGTTGAATGTGATATTCAATGTGAAGATTTGAATTGCACCCAATAAGATCACCTGCTTTGAATACTGCCATCTTTTTCCGATTTTTGACAAAATATCCCAATTTCATTGCTGTTCAATTCATTAGAATTTTTACTGTTCCTTCCTGTTGTATTCTGCCTGTATTGGTTTGTTTTCAATAAATCGGTAAAGTGGCAAAATGCGCTTATCCTGGTAGCCAGTTATTTTTTTTATGGATGGTGGAGTTGGAAATTTCTTGGATTACTAATACTGAGCACTTTCCTCGATTATTTTTATGGATTTGGGGTAGCATCAGCCAATAAAAAAAAAGCAAAACTATTTCTTACCCTTAGTGTTATCAATAACTTAGGGATACTGGGTGTCTTTAAGTATTACAACTTTTTCGCCCTGATACTCCAGCATCGGCTGGCCGCTTTCGGCATTCATACCGACCCTATACTTCTTAAGGTTTTATTACCCGTTGGCATTTCGTTTTATACATTTCATGGAATGTCTTATGTTTTTGATATTTATCGCGGTTTGCGAAAGCCGGTTACCAATGTTGTAGAGTATTCCGTTTTTGTGTCCTTCTTCCCGTTATTGGTAGCCGGCCCTATTGAGCGCGCAAACCATCTTTTACCCCAGGTGCAGTCCAAACGGAGGTTTAACTACACACAGAGCATAGAGGGCTGCAGGCTGATGCTCTGGGGGATGTTTAAAAAAGTATTCATTGCAGATAGCCTGGCGGGTGTGGTTAATAATATTTTTGATCATTATCAAACGTATAATGCATTTATTCTCATCATCGGCGCCATTGGTTTCAGTTTCCAGATCTACTGCGATTTCAGTGGCTATTCGGATATTGCCCTCGGTACTGCTAAACTATTTGGTTTTGAATTGCTAAGTAATTTTAAATTCCCCTATTTCTCCCGGGATATAGCAGAGTTCTGGAGACGGTGGCACATTTCACTGTCTTCCTGGTTCAAAGATTATCTCTACTTCCCGTTAGGTGGCTCCAGGCAAGGCAAGTGGAAAGCCGTCAGGAACACCTTTATTATTTTCCTGGTCAGCGGTTTTTGGCATGGCGCAAACTGGACATTCATTGCCTGGGGATTTATACATGCCTGCGGATTTATACCCTTACTGCTGCTCAAGCGCAACAGAAAACATATTTCCGACGTGGTAGCACAGGATAGAAAGTTACCAAACGTTACAGAGCTGCTGCAAATAATCAGCACATTCTGCTTTGTTACGATAGCCTGGATATTCTTCCGGGCGCCAACTATAGGAACGGCGGTTGCGTATATCAAACAAATTGTTAGGAGTACATTAAGTACACCACGCCAGTTTTTGCATATCCCTTATTATGCCATTGTGTTCTTATACATAATACCTTTATTGATTTTTGATTGGTTTTTTCGAAGAAACGATCGCGCCATATTCATCATAAAATCAAATGTTCTTCGCAGATCTATGTATGTAATTATTTTATTACTGCTGTTAATAGTTGGCTTCAATACTTCATCTAAATTTATTTATTTCGTTTTCTGATGACCTATTTTTTTAAAAAGATCACACCTTACCTCTTAATTGTCATCTGCATGGTGGCAGTAAGGTATGTTTTCTATAAAAAAATATTTTATGATGGCAGAGAAAAGCCCAGAATAGAAAAAGCGAC
>CAISDV010000103.1 GCA_903884185.1 uncultured Chitinophagaceae bacterium
AATAACTATGCAATGGGTACTTCTGTAGAAAGAACATCCAACGTTGTTGATATTTATAAACTGGCTGATGGTTATGAAATGCCTGCCGACAAGATTGATGGCATGATGCCTGAAAGAGTTCACGAAGGTGTTGCAAGGGCAGTGAAACGCGCAAGAGAAGGTGGTGGCCCAACATTATTGGAAATGAAGACCTACCGTTACAAAGGTCATTCCATCAGTGATCCGCAGAAATACCGGAGCAAAGAAGAAGTGGATGAATACAAGAGCCGCGACCCGCTTCTTGAAGTAACGACAAGAATCCTGGAAAGCAAGTATGCTACACAAGAACAACTGGATGCTATTAATAAAAGAATCGAAGGTGTAGTGGAAGAAAGTGTGAAATTCGCCGAAGAAAGCCCATGGCCGGATGATAGCGAGTTATTAAAAGATGTGTATATGGATCAGGAGTATCCGTTTATCGTTGATTAGTATTTTTTAAATCGTACATCAAACATCGTACATATAACATACAAATTATGGCAGATCAAACAACAGAGCATGTAGAAAAAGATGCGTTCTTGCAGATGCAGGGCTTCTGGCAGAAATATCAAAAAACAATTCTTATTAGCATCACGGTAATCGTGGTGATGGTTGGCGGATGGTGGGCTTACAATTCAATGATCGTAAAACCAAAAGAAGAAAAAGCCGCTGATGCGATATTTGCAGCACAACGTTATTTTTCAGTTGACTCTTCACGACTAGTATTAGATGGTGATGGCGTTAGCAGGGGCGTATTGTATGTGATAAAAACTTATGGCGGCACCAAAGAAGCCAACCTGGCTCATTTCTATGCCGGCATTAGCTACCTGAAACTCGGCGATTACAATAATGCAGTGAAATACCTGAAAGATTTTTCAACCGATGCCAAACAAATTCAAATGGTGGCTTACGGAAACCTTGCTGATGCATATTCTGAATTGAAGAAGAATACAGAAGCCATTGAATATTATGAAAAGGCCAGCGCTGCATTTGAAGATGATGAATACAATTCGGCTGAATACCTTTTCCGTGCTGCAGCTTTATCTGAGATGAGCGGCAAAACAAAAGAAGCATTGGAATTGTACAAACAGATCAAGGAAAAATTTCCAAAGACAAAGGGGGTACAAATGGATAAATACATTGCCCGCCTGGGTGGCAGCACTGATAAGTAATCCTCAGAGAAATACATTATTTGACAAAGGCATTCTATTAACGGATGCCTTTGTTATTTCAGGACAGTCCATCATTGTGGATGAAATCCTTTTCTTACATTTATTGCCTGTTAGCCGAATAATCTACTCTTAGCATGAACGTACAAATATTTATACCCTGTTTTATTGACCAGTTATACCCTGGCGTAGCATTCAATATGGTGAAAGTATTGGAGAAAGCCGGATGCACAGTTTCGTACAATACCAACCAGACCTGTTGCGGGCAACCAGCTTTCAATGCGGGTTTCTGGGGCGAAGCAAAAGATGTGTGCAGTAAATTTCTGAAAGATTTTGAAAGCGCTGATTGTATCGTATCTCCTAGTGCGAGTTGTGTAGGTTTTGTAAGAAATTATTACCCGCGTTTATTCGATAATTCTTCCGGTATTGCCGATGCAAAAGAGATCGGCGGAAGAATATTTGAGTTCAGCGAATTTTTAGTGAAAGTGTTGAAGGTGGATGATTTTGGCGCCAGCTTTAATGCCACTGCCACTTACCATGATAGTTGTGCCGGATTGAGAGAATGCAAGATCAAGCAGGAGCCCCGCCAGTTATTACGCAATGTAAAAGGGCTTGAGATCAGGGAAATGAATGATGTAGAAACCTGTTGCGGCTTTGGCGGCACATTTGCTGTAAAGTTTGATGCAATCAGCACTGCCATGGCCGATCAAAAGATCACACACGCCACCGAAGCAGATGTTGAATATATCATTAGCACCGATATCAGTTGCCTGATGCATATTGATGGCCGCATTAAGCATAATGGAAGTCCGCTAAAGACAATGCATTTGGCGGATGTGCTGGCGAGCGGATGGTGATGTTGAGATGCGGGATGCGGGATACGAGATACGGGATATGGGATGGGGGATGGGGATTCACGACCAGCAACCAGCAACCGGTAACCGGTAACCGGTAACCGGTAACTAGCAACCAACTAACAAATCTTAAATTATAAAGTCTATGTCTTTCTGGTTAGTAAAATCCGAACCCTCCGCCTACAGTTGGCAACAATTTGAAAAAGACGGCCAGACCATGTGGGATGGTGTACGTAATTATGCTGCGCGCAATAATTTACGTGCAATGAAAAAAGGAGATGAAGTATTCTGGTACCATAGCAATGAAGGAATGGAGATAGTGGGTATTGCCAAAGTAATTAAAGAAGCTTACCAGGATCCCACCACAAAAGAAGAGGCCTGGTTGGCAGTTGACTTGAAACCATTTAAACTTTTGAAGAAATCTGTTCCCCTCGCTGATATCAAGACAGATAAGCGTTTAGCTGATATGGATTTGGTAAGGCTTGGAAGATTATCTGTACAAGCTGTCAAAGAAAAAGAATGGCAGATCGTGATGGAGATGAGCGGAAAGTAAACAATGTACGATGTAAGATGTAAGATGTAAGATGTGGGAACACATCGTACATCCCACATCGTACATCTAACATTACTTATACCATCTCTTTCTATTTTATTTAACTATCCCCAAGGTTACTTTTCCCAATTAAAAGTATTCATTACTGCAGGCCTGCATTTTAATTCATCACAATTAAAAAAACCTGTAAAATGAAAAAGTCAACCCTGGTTGCAGTATTTGCAACCGCAGCCATTATTATTACCATTTTTTCCTGCAAATGGTTTAGCTCCTCTCCTACAACAAATTCAGCAAGGATCATCGGCCAATGGAAAGTGGATACGGCACACTTCATTGGGAAGGATACTCCGTTGGGAGTGAAGCTATTTTTTCCTGACACATCCTGTGTCTTCAAATTCAATGCAGACAGCACTCTCAGCTTTTCTCACAAAAAAGACAGTAGCCTTACAAAGTACTACCTGCAGGATTCTGTTTTGTATATCAAAGAAGATTCGGTCTTTACCAAAAATAAGATCGCATTTCTGAATGACTCTACTGCCACTCTTACCACAAAAGACAGCCTGGTATTTTCATTGAAGAAGGAATAAATATTTCTTAGTAACGATTGCTTGCTTTTTGCCTATACGATTATTGGTTTTAGTATGTTTGCCTGGCTTATTTGTATGCAAGAAAAAACAAACAAACAGAAACTTGTTGTCCTGACCGGAGCAGGCATTAGCGCAGAAAGCGGACTGAGAACCTTTCGTGATACGGATGGTTTATGGGAAGGATATAATGTATATGAAGTGGCAACTCCCGGTGGTTTTAGAAAAGATCCTCAGCAGGTGCTTGACTTTTATAATATGCGCCGAAAAGATGTGGCAGCAGCAAAACCTAATGCTGCACATATTGGATTGGCGGAACTGGAAGAATATTTTGACGTTCATATCATCACTCAAAATATTGACGACCTGCACGAACGCGGCGGAAGTACAAGAGTGCTTCACCTGCATGGTGAGATATTTAAAATGCGAAGTGTGAATGATGGAAGTAAAACATTCCCAATCAAAGGAGATATTCATTTAGGTGATCTTGCCGAAGACGGCGGACAACTGCGTCCGCATATTGTTTGGTTCGAAGAACCGGTACCCATGATAGAAGAAGCAGCACGCATTGCAAGAGAGGCAGAAATATTTGTGGTGATAGGAACATCCTTACAAGTCTACCCCGCAGCAGGATTGGTGAATTATGCAAAAAGGTATATCCCTAAATTCATCATTGATAAAAATATTCCTTACACTTCTTCAATTGACAATCTTACTACAATTGAGAAGCCTGCAAGTGAAGGGGTAAAGGAATTAAAGAGATTACTGTCTGGACTATGATTTTTGTGATTGGTATGATTGTAATGAGGTTTGTCAAGTCAGGATGACTCGTGTCCTATAAGTCCCATGTGTCCCAATAGCTATCAGGATTGCTGCATCGCGCAAAGAGATTTCGTATTATTTAAAGAATATATACGCAATAATAATCGCAGCAACCACACCCGCAATATCAGCCAATAATCCCGCCCAGATAGCATATCGCACTTTCTTAATTCCTACACTTCCAAAATACAATGCAACAATATAAAAAGTAGTATCAGCCGATCCATGGAATGTGCACGCCAGCTTTCCAACAAAAGAATCAGGCCCATTAGCTCTCATCACGTCAAGCATCAATCCTCTGGCACCACTTCCACTAAAGGGTTTCATGATGGCAACAGGCAATGAGGGTGTAAAGTCAGCATTCAATCCAACCAAATGAACCAGCCAGGTAAATCCATCAACAATATATCCCAGCGCACCAGAATCCCTGAACATACGAATAGCCACCAATAACCCAACAAGGTATGGAATCACTTTCAGCACCACATCAAATCCATTTTTCGCTCCTTCAATAAAAGTATCAAAGACACCTACTTTTTTCCAGGCGCCCGCAACAACGATCAGGATAACGATCAATAAAAGGATCAGGTTACCCGTTACTTTACTGAATATATCTTTTTGTGCAGCGGCCATTCCATTTACGAGCAATAACATTCCGGATACAAAAATGGTGATCCCAGCCAACCAGCCTATCAATACCATATCCCATTTTAGTTTTTGTTTGAAACTCACAAAAATGATACCCGCAATGGTGGTACAAACCGTACCCAGCACACAGGGAATGAATACACTGGCAGGATCAACAGAATGTGCACTTATGCGATAAGCAATGATCGACAAAGGAATAATGGTAAGTCCGCTTGTATGCAGCACCAGGAACATGATCTGCGCATTAGTAGCTTTTTCTTTTTCAGGATTGAGTGATTGAAGGCTGTCCATTGCTTTTAAACCAAATGGCGTGGCTGCATTATCAAGACCTAACATGTTTGCACTGAAGTTCATTACCATTTGCCCCATGGCAGGATGCTTATCCGGCACTTCGGGGAATAACCTTTTCATAAAAGGATTCAATACTCTTGCCAGCCAGTTTACAGCGCCTGCTTTTTCTGCAATGTTCATAATACCCAGGAAAAAGACCATGGTACCGGCTAACGGAAATGCTACATCCATTACAGAACCTTTGGCGCTATCGAACATCCCTTCTACCAGTGTTTTGAATATTTCTGTATCGTGCAGAAAAATGAATTTGCACAAAGCGATCACAAATGCAATGAGGAAAAAAGCGATCCAGACAATATTCAGTGCCATAGCGTTGAATTAGTAAGTGAAAATAAGAAATTCAGCGTACCCGCGCCCAGTATCATTCAAATATCCCGCTCATCCCAAATAGCTTCGTTTGCAGCAATATAGAGGGTAATTTTCCTTTATAATCTTCTGCCATGAGATACAGAATAACCCTTCTCGCCCTTGCCTGTATGGCTTTGCAATTGGTAAGTGCGCAATACAAGTATGATAATGTCTCGTACCAAACGGTTTATATAGAAGACCTTTGTGCACAGTTAAAAAAATATCCCAACCATATTATCCTTGATGTGCGATCAAAAGGAGAAAACAGTGATACCTCTTCTTCTGCGAATTACAATATTGGCCACATGAAAGGGGCGATCAATATTAATATCAGTGAAATATCTGCAAGATGGAGGGAATTGAATGCCACAAAAGACCAACCCATTTTTGTGTACTGTTCGCATAGCCAAAGAAGCCGCAGGGTTTCCAAGATCCTTTCTGACAGCGGTTTTACACATATCATCAATGTAAATGGTGCCATGACGGAATTTAATCTTCTCAAAAATGTTTCTGTTCCCTGTGTAAACGACCTTTACGAAACGGCCAATACTTTTAAAATACTTTCTCCTGCAGAAACAGCAAAACTCATCAGCACAAATAAAGATGTGTTCATATTAGATGTGCGAACAGATTCTGCTTTTCGTGGAATTTCTTTGGAAGAGAGGGATAATGCTTATGGCAAACTGAAAGGGTCTGTCAATATTCCTGCTGAATCATTTACTCCTGCAACATTTGATAAAATTCCTATCCCGCAAATGCGGGACAGGCCGATATTGGTTATAGATGATCAGGGAAATCAGAGTGCAAGGACCGCAAAATTGCTTACCACACAGGGTTACACCAATGTTAACCTTGCATTTAATGGTTTGGATATGTGGATGGAAGCAGGGAAAAAAGAAGTGCCACAAAGAGAAAATATCTGGATACACCCACACTCCTATTCATTTATTAACTCAGAAGAATTTGGCGAGAAGATGAGTACGCATCCAGATGCATTAATATTGGATGTTCGTACCGTAGCTGAATTCACTAACCAGGAAAAACAATTGACCTATAAAAACCGCGGGCATATTGATGGTGCAGTAAATATTCCATTGTCAGAACTCCTGGGCAGGTTAAATGAGATCAACAATTATAAAGGTAGAGAGATCATTGTCTATTCCTTTAACAATACACCCGAATCATTTACAGCTGCAAAATTTCTTGCCGATAAAGGCTTTTCAAAAGTGACCGTTTTAACAGGCGGGCTATGGAATATTCGCTGGAAAGCAGCCAACATTAAAGGGCTTACAGGACTGATGAAATGGGTGGTAGATGTACCTTCCGATAATTTGTAATGGAGTAGCTCTAAATCCTGCTATATTTGCCCGCTAAAATCAGGCTTTATCATGGCTTTACAAGCAGGCATCGTGGGATTACCGAATGTGGGTAAATCAACTTTATTTAATGCAGTGAGCATCAGCGCCAAAGCGCAGGCAAGCAATTACCGTTTCTGTACAATTGAACCAAACGTAGGACTGGTAGATGTTCCTGATGAACGTTTGAGTAAACTGGCTGAACTGGTCATACCCAACCGTATTGTGCCTACCCAATTGGAGATAGTAGATATCGCAGGATTGGTGCGTGGTGCAAGCAAAGGCGAAGGGCTGGGCAATAAATTCCTTGGCAATATCCGTGAAGTGGATGCCATCATTCATGTGATCCGTTGTTTTGAAGATGAAAATATTTTGCGCGATGAAGGCGCCATCAACCCGGTGAGCGATAAAGAGATCATTGATACGGAATTGCAATTGAAAGATTTGGATAGTGTTGAAAGAAAAGCTTCCAAGGTTGAAAAACAGGCAAGGGTGGGAACTGATGTAAAAGCAAAAGCTGAGTACGAAATTTTGCAGCGTTGTATAGATCATTTGTCAAAAGGAAAAAGCATCCGTTCGCTGCGACTTGATAAGGAAGAAAAATATGCTATCGCCGATCTTTTTTTATTGACCGATAAACCGGTTCTCTATGTTGCCAATGTGGATGAAGCATCGATGCATACGGGTAATGCTTACTCCAAAGCATTGATAGAAGCGGTAAAAGATGAAGAAGCACAGGTGATCATCATGAATAATTCCATCGAAGCACAGATCGCTGAAATGGAAGTTCCTGACGACAGGCAGCTGTTCATGGAAGAATATAAAATGACCGAACCTGCATTGAACAGGTTGATCCGCTCTGCCTATAAATTGCTGAACCTGGATACCTATTTTACTGCCGGTGTGCAGGAAGTGCGTGCCTGGACGATTCACAAAGGATGGAAAGCCCCACAGGCTGCGAGTGTGATACATACTGATTTTGAAAAAGGATTCATCAAAGCCGAAGTGATCTCTTATACTGATTTTGTAAAGTATGGTTCTGAAGCTGCCTGCCGTGAAGTGGGTAAACTTCGCATAGAAGGGAAAGAATACATTGTTCAGGATGGCGATATCATGCACTTCCGGTTTAATGTGTAATTTTGATACCATTATTTGAACCAGTTACCATGAAAAAGATATTTTTCTTTCTTGTCCCGGTTTTTATTCTTGCTTCCTGCTCCTGCAACAATTCTGATAAAAAAGCAGAAGAGAACAATCCACCGATAACTTCTGTTGCCAATATGAGTTACCAGGTATTGAATGTGTACCCGCATGATATTACCTGTTTCACCGAAGGATTGGAATGGCATGACAGTACATTGTATGAAAGTGGGGGGCTGAACGGAGAAAGCAAACTGGTAAGGGTTTCATTGAAGGATGGTAAAGACATCAAAAAAGTTGATCTTGATAAACAATACTTTGGTGAAGGCATTAGCATTTTAAATGGGAAGCTGTACCAGCTTACTTATAAAGAGAATAAATGTTTTGTGTACGATCCGCAAACATTTAAAAAAACCGGCGAGTTCACTTACCAGGGACAAGGCTGGGGAATGACCAATAATGGCAAGCAGCTGATCATGGATACCGGCTCGAATGAATTATTCTTTATTGACCCAACAACATTTACTGTAGTGAGCAAGATAGCGGTGTTGGGTGTGCCAAGGGATATTGATAATTCAGAAGTATTTATCAATGAACTGGAATGGGTAGATGGTTATGTATATGCAAATGTGTGGATGACAAATCTTATTCTTAAGATCGATCCTTCCAATGGTAAAATAGTAGCTCAGGCAGACCTGACAGATCTTTATGACAGGTATATTCCTGAGCATGATGGCAGCAGGGTACTGAATGGTATTGCTTACAACAGTGCAACAAAAACATTTTACATCACAGGTAAGAAGTGGCCGAAATTATTTGAGGTAAGATTTACTTACTATTAGTTTAACTGTTTTTCTCCAGCACATAGATCACGGAACTGCATTTCTTATTATTACGCATTGCTTTGATATTGGAGACCAGTCCATTCAAAAAAGCAGCCATCATATTCCCTCTTCCATACTTATACTTCTCGCTCAGCATGCATACATAAAAACTATCGAACCACATGGGCCTGAAATCCTTTACAGTAAAGCCTTTGAAAGCAGCGAGTGTTTCCATACTATGAGGAGAGAAATGATATAGATGCCTGGGCACATCATAAGCCGCCCATGAATCGTGGTACAACTTTGCGTCGTAGCTGGTATAGTTAGGAACGGCAATGATGAGTTTCCCATTCTGTTTTAATACCCCATGAAATTTTTCAAGGTATCCCTGCAGGTCGTGCACATGTTCCAGCACATGCCACATGGTAATAGCATCAAACTGTTCTTCGTCTAAGGAATACAATGTTTCAGATGATTGTAAAACGAGTGTGTATTTTGCCTCTGCATTTTTTCTTGCAGTTTCATCCGGTTCTAAACCTGTCACTTCCCAGCCTGCTTTGCTCATTGCATTTGCAAATGCACCTGTACCGGCGCCAACATCCAGTAACTTTCCCTTCCGCAATTGGGTTGCAGCACAAACCAATTTTATTTTCGATTTCAAAGTATACTCTCTGACAAAATGATATAAGCGATTGATCAATCCTTCGCGTGTATCGGAATGAGAGACATAAGCTGCTGATTGGTAATAAGGCCAAATAGATGCTGCATTGGGAACATTTTGTGTAAAGCGAAGTGTACAATCACCACATTCCCATATTTCAAATTCTTCCCCACTCACTGTAAAATCTTTCGCCGTTAAAGAACGGCTGATTCGGAAACTGCCACAGCAAGGGCATTGCGTGTATTGAATGTTTTGAGTTGTCAATCCTTACTAATAAAATGGTTCAATAAATGTTTATTCCAATGTATAATACCGGTATAAAAGTGCACCAATGCCCACCAGTGCAAGGATAGCTGCATATATCCACCACTCAGCTTCCTGTGAGACGGTTTGCTTTTTCAAACCCGCTCCTTCTATAAATGAATCGCTGAGTGCAATGGCCGGCAGGAATTCGTTTGTATTTTCAGCAGTCGTAAAAGATATGCCGGAATCATTGCCATTTTGTTTCAATATCCCGATGCCAGGCAATACAATCCCGTTCTCATCAAATGATGCATGATTTACCTGCAGTGAAAAATCATTGAATTTAGAAAGCGCACTGGCCTCAGTTACCTGCATCTCCTTTGCCAGGTAAACATAGAGGTTGTTATCTGTTGATACATTACCGCTTTTGAAATTGATGAAAGGTGTTGGTGGCGTAAGAAGCCCATTTTCGCTGTCGATCCTTGCCAGTAACGACTCTACAAAAAAATAGCCCATGCCCGGCAATCCAACCCTGTGATGCGTAATAAGGTACCTGTAAAACAGCTCGTACATCCCGTTCGTTTAGTGGAACGAATATACAACTCCTGCCACAACATTAAAGCCCAGCACATCGTATTGGTTCCAGCGCTGGTAATGCGTATTGAGGACGTTATTGAACTGAAGGAAGAGATTCAGTTTTGAAAGTATAGTGTATTCACCACCAATGTTCAGGTCAAGCGCAGGATCCAGTTTCTGAGATTGTGTTTTGGTACGGTAATGAGTACCATCCCAAAAGAACACATCAGCTTTCAGGTGCAGGTCTTTTAATACTTTATAACGCAGTGCTCCTGTTATTTCAAAAGGAACCAATCCCCATGGCTGATCGTACTTTTCCTGCGAAGTGTATTGGGTAAGACTTACACCAGCTGTCAGGGATAATTTTTCCTGGTCTGTATAACCTATTTCGCCGTGAATGCGAACGGCCTGCAAATTGGTTTCATTAAATATTTTAAAGGTCTGGGTATTCTGCGCAGCCGTATCATTGGTGAATAAAGGCTGGTTACTTATTTTCAGGAAGGAAAGTTTACCATTATAAGTAAAATGCTTACCCACGCTGCCTTTAAAGCCTGCATATTGCTCTGATACTTTTGTATTCAGCAATGCATTGGGTTGCTCTATATATGGGTTAAAAGCTGCAAGCGATTGGTAAGTGTTTTTATTAAAGTAGCCGATCCATCCTGCCTGTAAAACAAATTTCTCATCTTTGATCTTTATTTCTGCCGTAAAATTCGGCAACACAGAAAATATATGGTTATCCCATGATGGCTGTATTCCCGCATTCAACTGGAAATTAGGTGTCTTGAATTGAATAGTGGGATCTATATAAAACAGGTTGTTGACAATATTAGCCGGGGTAGGCACTTTTAAAGTAGTGAGATCCGCAGTGCCTTTCAGGTCGAATGCGAACATTCTTCCAAATGTTTTATTGATAGCAAGGCTGGCGGCAAAATTGATCTCGCTTGCATCCCTGTTATCAGAGAAATAAGAAACTTTTATTTGGGGATGATAGGTCATGCCAAAATCATTGGCCTTTTTATTCTTCAGTCCCAGCTCAAAGCCTACCGTATTGAACTGTTGTTCCAATTGTTCTTTTGTAAAAGCAGTTTTGGCGGTATAGCCGTATTTATACTGGTCGTTGTTACTGAAATATAATTTTGCAGTTGTCTCAAGGTCATGCGCTCCACTGAATATTCCCAGTGCCTCCACTCCCGTTTTTGAAAATTGCTGAAAAGGAAGATCGCCTTTTGAGGAAGTATATTTTCCATGAAGGCTCACCATGGTATTTTGCCCGTCGCCAAACGCCACACCTCCCTCTAAATAAGGCGTTGCATAGTTACCAAAGCCAGCTTTGATATATTGGTGATTCTCCCACAATACGCTTGTATCGATCGCTAATGCCAAAGGCTTGATAGCAACAGGCTGGTAGGAAAAGAATAAATTTTGAGAAGGAATGCTATATGTCAGGGGTATTTTAGAAGAATCGAAAACCGGCGTAGCAGCAGTAAAATTGATCTTGGCAGCCGAACGCAGAGATGGCTTAAAGGCAGATGTAACCGTCACAGTCTTTGGCGTGATCGTATCAAGTGCCACTTCCCTTTTATCCTGCGGGATAATAGGTTTCGCCACAACTTTCTTTGTCCTTTGCGCCTCTGCATTTGCAAAAGGAATAAAGATGATCAGCAATAAGAATACTATTTTTTGATACACATTCATGCAGCTAAAGCTTTATTGTGGTTCGACTTTACCGTTCTTTTCTTTTTCGTCTATTGTCTTTGCTAATTTCTGTTGTGCTTCTGCTTTTAATTCGGCGATAGTGGCATTGTCAGAGACGCTCTTGTAGGTTGCTTCCGCATTAAACCAGTCTTTCTGTTTAAAGTAGATATCACCCAGCAGCAGGTAGCTCTTCGTTACCCAGGTTTCATAAGAGCCTAATTTTTTGATCACTTCAAAAGCTGCTTTTTCAGCATCGCTTGTTTTATCCTGTTGGAATAATATCTCAGCTATACGGTATTGCGC
>CAISDV010000104.1 GCA_903884185.1 uncultured Chitinophagaceae bacterium
ACCAGGCTTCGTATAATACCTGCTATAAAAAAACAAACAATTTCGAGCACAATGAGATTGAGATATGGCAGGTATTTGTTAAAAACAGAACGGAATAAATGCGCTTCATTCTTGTGGTTGAATTTATAAAATTTTACCAGCCAGAATACCAACACTGAATTAACAAACAGGTCGCCCAAAGAAGGATGTAAAAAACTGGATGCATAAATAATTGGGTCAAATAAAGCGAGCTTACTAAAATAGAAAGGAAAGGGAACATAATACGTGAGCACCCTAAGCAGTAAAACCGTTGTAACCAAAAATGCAAACCCTTTCCTGAACCCTCTTTCGAAACACAATTCAATAGAAACACTGTTTAAAAAGAATAAAAGAAGTATGATCGAGATGGTTCTAAGTATGATCGTGATCATATCATACCCGGCAAATGTTTGCCCTTCTTTTAGTTTTATTTTAAATAGCTCCTGCCCCGAGAGGCTTTTTACCGGCAGCCCTTGCCCGGAATCGCTTATTTCATATTGCTCATTTAAGCCCGGATGTCCTGCAAAATCGGACTGCAGGTATTTGTTCTGCATAAAATATTGCCAGTGAACGGGCAAAACAGCAATGAGCATTAATTCGCCGTTACCAGTTTGTACTGTTTTTTTTATGAGTTCAAAATCGCCATTAGGGTAATTAACAAAGTAATTTCCATCCTGCCGCACAAGATCGGCGGGGTTAATAAAATATTGGTTGCTGTTCCAGAAAGTGAGAATGGGGTGATGAACATCATTGAACGTATATGCAAACAAGCCGAATTTTTCTTTCACCAGGGCCAATTCATTTTGAGAGGTAATGGTATCCCTGTATGATGACCAGAATGAAGTATCAGCAACGATTGCCTGGAACCGGGTTTCACTCTGTGCCAGTTGCTGCTCTAATTGATTGCGTACCCTGGCTGGTGAAGTATAATAAGTACCGTAGTTGACAACAATAAATGAGAAAGTGTACAGCCATGCGGCGGCAATGATCAGGTAACCGTGCTTGTACGCTGCTTTACGAAGTGTTGTGATCAAGTGGTAGTGGTTTGTTTCTTCACTTCATTCCAGATAGCATCCATTTCAGCTAAACTCATATCTGACAGGCTTTTGCCTCGTTCTGTTGCAATGGTTTCCATCTTTTGAAAGCGGTAAATGAATTTCCTGTTCGTCTTTTCCAGGACACCTTCGGCATCTACACGCAAAAACCGTGCGTAATTTACCAGGCTGAATAAGAGGTCGCCAAATTCTTCCTCCACTTTTGCCTGTTCTTTCAGCCCAATTGCTTCCTGCAACTCGCCCATTTCTTCTTCTACTTTCTTCCACACATCTTCGGGATTGTCCCATTCAAATCCAATTTTTTTGGCCTTCTCCTGTATCCTGGCGGCTTTTACAACAGCGGGTAAGGATGGGGGCACGCCGCTGAGAACACTGGTCTTTCCTTCTTTTATCTTGATCTTTTCCCAATTGTGTTTTACATCTTCTTCATTTCTTACCTGCACCAGTTCTCCCCCATTATCGGCATCGCCATAAATATGCGGGTGGCGTTTGACAAGTTTTGCACTGATGCCATCGATGACTTCTGTTAAGGTAAATTCATTTTTCTCTGCACCGATCTTTGCGTAGAAAAGAATATGCAATAAAAGGTCGCCCAATTCTTCTTTGATGCCCTTCCAGTTTCCTTCTGTGATAGAATCGGTTAATTCATACATTTCTTCTATCGTCATGGGGCGAAGTGTATCGATGGTTTGTTTTTTATCCCATGGGCATTTTTCACGGAGTTCATCCATGATCTTCACTAATTGCAAAAAACTACCGGCGAGTTGATCATTCATGGTTTACAGAAATAATATTGATGTTATAAAGAAAATCAGAAACAACGCAACGAAAATAAATACTGCAACAAAATTAAGCAGGAGCCATTTACCGATCGTCTTTCCCCTTCGTTGCCGGTAAAAATTGCGCAGGCCTTTATAGGTATATATTGACACTGAAATAATGCTTGGTTGTTTCCTCCTTGGTATGCCCAAGCATTTTGGAAATAACCGGCCTGTCTGCCCCGTAACGAATCCAAAGTTGGGCATTGGTATGCCTCCCTACTTTACCGGTAATGGCTTTAGTGATGCCGACTGACTTGGCAATTCTTTTCAAGGTTTTATTATACACATGACTATCAATAAATAATCCCGGTGAAAATAAAGATTCGTTCCCTTTATCTGTGTTGGCGTATTTTTTCAAAATGTAATTGGAATGTGGGAATTTATATAACGGAACAATAGTATCGTTTCCGTTTTTATCTCTCTCGCCCATTAAAAAATAGCCATACTGAGGGTCTTTAACCAATTGAGATTTTTTCATGTTCTTTAAATCATTGTAATAATACCCTGTGTATATCTGGAATAAAAACAGGTCACGGTCTCTTTCCCTTGCGCTTTGTTCTTCATCGAATTGAATACCTTTTAATTTTTTTATCTCGTCTATTTCTAAATAGATTCTTTTTGGCTTATTTACTTTAATGGCGATATCATCAAACAAATACCTGGTCTGGTTATCTTGTATATAATTTTCTTTCTCAGCATAAGAAACCACTTTTTTGAATTTGTCAAAATATAGCTTCATAGTGCTGCCTGTAAACTCTTTTTTCTCTTCGAGATAATTTTTAAACCCCCGGACAAGGCCAGGCGTAAGATTTACAAAAGGGATTTGGGGATTAAACTCATTCAAATGATTTAAAAAGGTGGTGTACTTCTCCCAGGTAGCTATTTCGAGTTTATCGGGCTTTAGGCGGATATACTCTTTCACAAAGTCATTGAAAATCTTATCATCCCCTTTTTTCTTCAGGTGCTGGAAAATGTCCTGGAAGGCAATCTGCTTGTTGTGCATGTAAAATCGCTTCACAATGTCGTCAATCTTGTTTTTTACCTCCCTGATCTTGTCATTGATCTCAAAAGAGAAGGGATGGTTGTCCTTCACCCAACGGCCATCTTTGCCATACCACTCGTCTTTGGCTACCTTTTGGGGCAAATGGAGCTTATAATACCGGGATGTGCGGTCAATGGTGATCCGCAGATGAATTGAATACCTACCATTGATATTTACCCGGTTTTCCCAGTTCAGAACTGGCACAATTGTCGGCGTTTTCATAAAATATATTTTACGGTTTCTTAAATGTCTTGGGTTCAAGTCGCAAAGGGGCACTTTTAGGAGTGGTACCCGCCGTTTTCCCGGAAAAAAGCCCAATAAGGATCAATTTCTAAGAAAAAAGTGGCCGGAATTTCCTGTTTTTTACATAAAAATAGAGGTCAAAATGCCTTTTAAAAAAAGCAAAACCCTAAAACATTTGTAAAAACAAGATGCACTTTTTAAGAGGAACTAAAAAGAGAGTAAAAACACGAAACCCTTGCCAGTATTGAACTGCAAGGGTTTTTAATTCGTTTTAAGACGTATTAATTCGTGCTCTAAGTGCCCCAGGCGGGAATTGAACCCGCACTCGCGTTGCGGCGAACAGGATTTTAAGTCCTGCGTGTCTACCAATTCCACCACCAGGGCATTACTCCGAACAGGATTTTAATCCTGCGTTCCCGAAACTTCGGGATACCAATCCCGAATCCTCGGGACCACCAGGGCATTATCAAGCAGGACGCCTTCCTGCTTTCCCTAGAAAAAAAATCCCGCTTTCGGCGGGACTTTCTGAGCGGAAGACCGGGCTCGAACCGGCCACCTCGACCTTGGCAAGGTCGCGCTCTACCAAATGAGCTACTTCCGCTTGCTATCTTGTAAGAACTGTTTTAAGGAGTGCAAAAATAGCCCTCAAAACTTCATCACAAAATTTTTATTGTTTTTACTTGTACTTTGGCGTGTACAGGGTATTGTCTGGCACTTTTACTTCAGGTGTACCCATATAACGCTTCTGGTACAAATAGTAACTCCCTCCTACCAGGAAAGCAACTGTGATCAATACCTGCAGGTAGAATAAAAACCTGGATGAATTGACCCAGTTCTTGGTAAAATCCCTGTCTACCGGCGCTTTTTCTTCGTGTGACATAGTCATTAAATTACTCTGCAAAAATAAGGATGAAAATGGTATTATGAATCCTTCTTTTCAACAATTTGGCTAAACCTTGTTTTATGTTTGATGAAATGCTGCCAAACTACAGCACCGGGGTACACTCCACTCAAAGAAGACATTGGCTTTTTACCACTTTTCCAATTCTTTTTTCCTGTTAGCCACCAACCCAATAACGCCCAGTGGGCTTTTACAATTGCCTTAAAAAAAGAAACATCGCCCCATAACAAACCCTTCCATGCAGAAACAGCATCCAGTGCCAATCGCAAAGGCAGCTTCCATAATTTTTCTTTCAAAGGCAGATTCTTGGATAGCATCATTAAGTTATTCCGGAAATTGAGGAACACTTTTCGTCCGCCGCGTGGTAATGTTCCTGCACCCACATGGTATACAACCGATGCAGGACAAGCATATATTTTATATCCTGCGAGCTGCATCCGCCAGCAAAGGTCTATCTCTTCCTGGTGTGCAAAGAAGGAGGCATCAAACCCTCCCATTTCATGAAATACTTTACTCCTAACAAACATAGCAGCGCCACTGGCCCAGAATACCTGCTGCACAGAATCGTACTGGTGTTCATCCTTTTCTAAAATATCAAATATTCTTCCGCGCGAAAAAGGATAGCCAAGAGAATCTATCCATCCACCTGCTGCACCGGCATATTCAAACATGCCGGGATATAAATAAGATACAAGTTTGGGCTGACAAGCCGCAATGGTTTCATCGGCCTCCATTAATTCAATAATGGGTTCTATCCAATTTGCTGTTACTTCCACATCAGAATTCAATAACACATAATAATCGGATTCCACTAATTTAAGCGCCCAATTATACCCACCTGCAAAACCTTCATTTGTTTTATTGGTTATCAATTCAACAGCAGGATAAGTTTCTTTCATCCACTCAACAGAATCATCCCATGAACCATTATCGGCCACGACTACTTTTTTATTGGCATAGGTAGACGCAATGACCGATGGAAGGAATTTTTCCAGGTAATGTTTCCCGTTATAATTCAGGATCACTATGGCTACGGACGGTTGAGGCAATTGGTTGGGTTTATTTGCGAAAATAAGCCAGCAAATGTTAGTAACAAGTGGGTTGATACATCCCGCAAAAAATAACTACTTTCAGTTATAATTTCCCCGCATGAAAAAAATGCATATCTCCCTACTTTTCATTACCCTATTTTCTTTACCTATCATGAGTATTTCACAAACTGTTATTCCATTGTACGATGGCCCTGTGCCCAATTCAAAACCTTGCGATCCCGTTGAAAGATCGCCTTTACCCGGACGTGTTTCAAATGTAACCAATCCAACACTGACCGCATTCTTTGCGCCCAAAACTGATTCGCTGCAAACAGCAGTGATCATTTGCCCGGGTGGTGGTTATGCACGTCTTTCGATTAACTCTGAAGGGATGGATGTGGCAAAGGCATTTAATGCAGTAGGGGTTACCGCTTTTGTGCTGAAGTACCGTTTACCGACTGATAGTTGTATGGAGAACAAAGAGATCGGCCCATTACAGGATGCGCAAAGAGCCATACAGATATTGAGGCAGAGGGCTAAAGAATGGAATATCAATTCCAATAAAATTGGCATCATGGGATTTTCTGCGGGAGGTCATCTTGCGGGCAGCTTAGGTGTTCATTACGACCCTGCAGTGATCGCAAATAATGATAATATTAATCTTCGCCCCGACTTTATGATACTCGCTTATCCTGTGACTAGCATGAGCGATAGCCTTGCACATATGGGCTCGCGCGATAACCTGATCGGTAAATCTCCTGTTGCAGATAAAAAGAATTACTACTCAAATGAATTGCAGGTAACTGCTAAAACACCTCCCGCGTTTTTTGTACTTGCTGCTGATGATAGAACAGTAAAAGCCGCTAACAGTATTGCTTTCTTTGAAGCCCTGCAAAAGAATAAAGTGCCATCCGAAATTCATATCTACCAGAACGGCGGACACGGATTTGGATTACACAATGCAACCACGAAAGATTATTGGTTTGATATTGCAGTGCATTGGATGGAGGCAAATAAGTTCAAGTGAGGAAGGTTGCTGGTTGCAGGTTTCTAGTTACTGGTTGCTGGTTGCTGGTTACAGGTTTCTAGTTACTGGTTACTAGTTGCAGGTTGCCAGTTAGGGCATCTCGTATCATGCATCCCCTATCTCGTATCACACATACATACTCTCCCGCAACTCCTTCACCCTAGCATCTTCCATATACTCATCAAAAGTAGTGAGACGGTCAATGATGCCTTTGGGAGTTAATTCAATGATACGGTTGGCAACGGTTTGCATAAAAGTATGGTCATGCGACGTGAGCAAAACAATTCCCGGAAAAGTATTACATCCTTCATTAAAACTCTGGATACTTTCGAGGTCAAGGTGATTGGTTGGCTGATCAAGGGTGATGAGATTGGGGCTTTGCAGCATCATGCGACTAACCATGCAACGAACTTTTTCACCACCGCTGAGTACGTTTGTCTTCTTTAAAATATCATCGCCACTGAATAACATCTTTCCCAAAAATCCACGAAGGAAAGGTTCATCGGCATCTGTAACATTTGCTGGAACATATTGTCTCAGCCAATCCATCAACGGCATTCCGCCCGTAAAGAATTCGCTGTTCTCCAATGGCAGGTAGGCTTTGGTGATGGTAGTACCCCATTCAAATTTTCCGCCATCAGCATTCATTTGTCCGTTGATGATCTCGAAGAAATTGGTCACAGCCAAAGGATCTTTACTTAAGAATGCGATCTTATCTCCTTTGTTTACGCTGAAAGTAACTTTATCAAACAGTGATCTTCCATCAACACTCTTCTTCAGGTTCTCTACATTCAATACCTGGTTACCCACTTCACGCAATGGCTGAAAAATAATACCCGGATATTTTCTGTTCGAAGGTTCTATCTCTTCTATGTTCAGTTTCTCCAACGCTTTTTTACGGCTGGTAGCTTGCTTGCTCTTTGATGCATTGGCAGAGAAGCGTGCAATGAAATCCAATAATGCCTGGCGTTTGTCTTCTGTCTTTTTATTCTTGTCGTTGATCTGCCTGCTCATCAACTGAGAAGACTCATACCAGAAACTATAGTTACCGCTGAATATTTTGATCTTCGCCCTGTCAACATCCGCCACATGTGTGCACACAGTATCTAAGAAGTGACGGTCATGGCTTACCACCAAAACGATGTTCTCATAATCTGCCAGAAAATTTTCTAACCAGCCGATGGTTTCAATATCCAACCCGTTGGTAGGTTCATCCAATAATAAAATATCGGGATTGCCAAACAATGCCTGCGCCAATAACACACGCACTTTAAAATTGGCAGGAATATCTTTTAGTAAACTTTGGTGATACATTTCTACTACTCCAAGGCTGCTCAGCAAAGTACCAGCATCGCTTTCTGCCGCATAACCACCCATCTCACCAAACTCGCCTTCCAGTTCACCGGCGCGCATTCCATCTGCTTCGCTGAAATCTGCTTTGGCATAAATGGCTTCGCGTTCGTGCATGATGGACCACATTTTCTGGTGCCCCATCAACACAGTATTTAAAACGGTCTGTTCATCAAATTGAAATTGGTTCTGATTCAGTACTGCAAGTCGTTCGCCTTTGCTGATCTCAACAGTCCCTTTATTAGGTTCAATTTCTCCGCTGAGTATTTTAAGGAAAGTAGATTTACCCGCCCCGTTTGCCCCGATCACCCCATAACAATTACCCTTCATGAAGTTCAGGCTTACTTCATCAAACAATACGCGTTTGCCGTAGGCGAGGGTGACGTTTTTTGCACTAATCATTTATAATGTACGATTTGGGATATACGATTTACGATTTTTTCGAGCCGCGAAGGTACGGTTTTTTAATGTACGATTTACGATGTAAGACCTGTCTGCCGACAGGCAGGTGTACGATGTGTTTCAGTGTGAAAGCCCGTCATTTCGAATCCCCGCTAACCGGCTGATCATCGTTTTGACCAAACATAATAGCGGGGTGAGAAATCTTTCATAGACCGTCATTTCGAATCCCCCGACCGCTTTATAGCGGATCGGGGGTGAGAAATCTTAGGATAAAGTTGATTTATGTCACGAGCTTCCTGGGCTATTTGTGGGGAGGTTTTGTAATTTTAAGAATTGATAGCAATTATAGAAAAGTATTGCACCTCCTGAAATGAATAAGACCACAAAGTGGATTCTGATAGGAATAGCCTCAGGGTTTGTTCTTTTTATAGGCTTAAGCTACTACGCTTTTTCTTCTTTTAATTTTGGAGATGAAAAATTCTATTCGAAGCAAGATCTTATTAATAACTACAATGAAAAGAAGAGAAGTATTTATGAGTTAAAAGATTTCTTCAATTCTATTGTACCTAAAAATAGAATAGTAGAAATTGAGTTTAAAGATAAAAATGAGTTGGGGAGGTTGGCTGTAACAAACCTTAACCCCAAAAGTAGTAGTTTTTCTGACAGTTATTTTTGCGACTGGAATCTTAAGACCAATTTACCCAAAGTTGATTCGATTATTACAAGCTTAGGATGGACACAAAAAAAATTAGCTGAAATAAAATCATATTTAGATAAAGCCAATTGCATCGCAGTTACAAATGGAGAGCCTACTAATATTGGTTTTCAGAGAAGTGGCATGGGCATGTATTTTTATAATTTATTTTCGAAGCCGATTCCAGATAGTTTAAAGGGAAGGTATAATAATGGTTGCACATATATTTTATATAATGACAAAGTAGTTTTGCAGTATGGAGGTGGCGCTATAGGGCCTCAATGTTTTCCTAAAGAGTAAAAAGCGAAAACTGATCTTTGGTTTGGCTCATTCGTGCTTAATTAAACAAAAAAGAAATTACAGTTCATATGCTGAAACCTGCATTTATACTATTGGGATTTACGTTCTTGGTTATTCATTCTTCGGCCTCACCCACCCACAAGAAAAAACCCAAGAAGCCCGTCATTGTATGGCAACCTTCCCATCAAACAGACACCGGCAAAGATTTTAGTGAAGCAGCCACCTGTGGCGCTATTGTAGATGCTGCCATGAAAACAAAGCCAAAACTGAATGAGCATAAGGTCTGGAGTTTGGGTGTTACGGGTTTGCATCATGCAGATTCAGGCAGCAATACGGTGATAGCACATACTACCGCCATTGCAGATGGCAAGCTTTCAGGTTATGCGTATGAATTGAAAGCAGCAAACAAATTGAATCCGGAAGTGTTTATTGCCGTACACAATAATGGCGGCACCAAACGCAATGCTGTTTGGGGATATATTCATTACGGAGATAAATTTGAAGCAGAGAATCGTGTGCTTGCAGGAAGATTGGTAAAAGCCATTTGTGCTGCTGTTGGAATGGAAGACCGGGGTGTATTGCTCGACAGCACAACAGGAAGAAATGATTACCGTTGCAAGTCGACAGGCAAATTGAGTTTTTACAGCCTTGATGAAAATATTAATACAGCGCCTTATCGTTTGTTGCTGGAGATCGGTGATAATGCTGCAAGCCGTGATATACTTACTGATCCTGCGAAGCAGCAAAAGATTGGAGAAGCTATTAAGTTGGAGTTGGTGAAATGGTTGGAGGAAAGGAAGTAGAAAGTTTTACCGGAGAGACACAGAGACAGGGAGAAACGGGGAGAGATATTTTTGATTTAATTAATTATAGTGTTGTATTGTAACTCTGCGAACCTCCCCGCCTCCCCGTCTCTGCGGTGAAAATATTAATATATGAAAACACAAGACGCATATAACCACTGGGCAGTTAGCTATGATTCCATGCCTAATAAAACCCGCGACCTGGAAGCATTGGTTGTAAGAGATACTTTAAGCAAGATCAAGTTTGATAAAGTATTAGAGATCGGCTGCGGCACAGGAAAGAATACAGAATGGCTGGCAGGGCAATGCAAAAAATTAACAGCCGTTGATTTCTCCAATGAAATGCTGGAACAGGCAAAACAAAAGAATAAAGCTTCGCATGTTCGTTTTCAGCAGGCAGATATTACAAAACCCTGGGCATTTGAAAAGGCAGACTTGGTTACCTGCAGCCTGGTATTAGAGCATATAGAAAACCTTTCTTTCATTTTTGAGCAAGCTGCAGATTGTTTATTACCCGGCGGCCACTTTTATATCTGTGAACTACATCCATTCAAACAATTACAGGGCAGTATGGCAAGGTTTGAACACGAGGGAAATCTTGTACAACTGGAATATTTTATTCATCATCTCTCTGATTATTTCAACGCAGCAAAAGACAATTGGTTAACATGTGTTGATATGCAAGAATGGTTTGATACAGATAACCGAAATGAAACGCCGAGGTTGTGTTCGCTTCTGTTTAAAAAGAATTAATGAAACAAAAAATAAATTTTGGTTATCTCGGGAAAGTTTGGCTTTTAACCATTCTGATCCCACCATTTCTTATTTTCCTTATCATCGGCAATTACCATTCAGCAAAATTTGAAGAGATAGTCGGATTATCTCCTTTAATATTTTTTATGGTTGTTTGTGGGCTTGTTCTATCTTTTCCTTCATTCCTTCTTATTTGGCTAGTATTCAGATGGCTTATGAATACAACCATTAATATACGGAAGAAGAAAATGATACTTGGGATAGTGGGTGTGTGTTTTGTTTGGATTACTTTTTATATTTTTGATCCATATTTGTTAAAAGCAGCCAATTTTTGGGTATATCTATGGCCCTTGTGCTACTCATTGACTTTAGTTACTGCTGTATTTCTATTTAACCCTTCTAGTTCCATCTCATCTCAGGACTCAAATACCAGTAGCCAATCGCTAATCGACGAATCAGCAGATTTATAGGGTAAATACATTTCGCATAAACCACCCTAAGTTCCTTAATGCAGTAAATTTATAGTTAGATAACATTAGCTATGAAACGTGCTCTCATTTTACTGATCATCCTCTACCCTGCCCTTTCTTTTTCACAGGATGAAAACCCTGCAACAGATTCATTAAAAAAATACAGTTATCTGTTATCCGGCCACCTGAATGAACATACTCCCATACAAGGCACTTGCTTTTTTATTAAAGAAGGCGACAAAACATTGCTGATCACAGCCGCTGAAATCATTGGCAATTGGGATGCCCTTCATTTTAAAGACATTCTTTCACCGGATGTATTGAATATCCGCCTTTATAATAAAACAACCGGGAAGCCCGCCTGGTTCAAACTCAATTTTACAAAAGCAAAAAAAGAGTTCGCTAAAATAAAGTGGTACCAGTCGCCGGATGTATATGCATTACCAATTGATATCCCCGCAGGGTATGATATCAACCCAATGACACAATCTTTAAAAGTTGCTGTTAACAATACAAATCCCAAAAGATCTGTCTACTTCGGTTATCCCAAAATGGCAGGCGATCTTTCAGAGCAATTACCTGCAACTGGTTATGGAAGAATCAAACCCGATCCCCGAGAATTGGAAAATGGCCAGATAAGAAAATATGACACCATGAGTTATTCGATTGCCGCCAGGCAATTTGAAGAGAATACCGGGTTTTCAGGCTCTCCCCTGTTCTGGGAATTACCCAATGGAAACATTGTCTTTAGAGGCATTGTATGGGGAGCGGATGCGGGCAATATGTATTTGATCAAACCTGAGCAGGTATCTGCAGCTATTGCAAAGAATATTAACTACGAGGCATTGCACCCGGTTTTGGTTTCGGGGAATTAGTTTTTTCCAAACCCTCCAAAGGTTTAAAACCTTTGAAGGGTTCTTCCTGAAAAAATAAATTTGTTCATTTAAATTATTATTCTACATTTGTAGAACACATTCTAAAAATGTAGAGTATGCACCTGTCAAAGTCCGAGCAACAATTAATGGAATATCTCTGGCAACTGGAAAAAGCTTTCCTGAAAGACCTGATAGACGCCTTCCCTGAACCTAAACCTGCTACCACTACAGTTGCTACCTTATTAAAAAGGATGAGCGATAAGGGTTTTGTTGGCCATACGCTTTATGGAAATTCGAGAGAATATTATCCCATAGTAAAGAAATCTGCCTATTTCAAAAAGCAACTCAACGGTATCATTAAAAACAATTTTAATGATTCAGTTTCTCAATTCGCATCTTTCTTCACACAGGCTACCAACCTGACTACTGCCGAATTGAAAGAACTAAGAAAGATCGTTGACCAGGAAATCGAAAAAAAGAAAAAATGATAAGTTATCTCATCAAATCCACACTCTGTTCAGCCTTGCTGCTGTTTGTGTACCTTCTTTTTTTGGAGAGGGAAAAGATGCACCGGTTTAACAGGTTATACCTTCTGTTTAGTGTTGTCTTCTCTTTGATCGTTCCGTTTATTCCTATCACATTTCAGCCTGCAAGCGCACCAGTTGTATTCGATTCATATTTCACTATCGCCAATCCAGCCAGTTCAATTAATACAATAAGCGCTGACTCCATCAATAACAACTCCTCACCCCTACCCATTCTTCCCATAATCTATTGCCTTGTCTGCCTGGCATTACTGGTAAGGTTTGTGAGGAATATTTATCTCATCCGAACCGGGTTATCAAAAAACAAGATCATTGAGTATAAGGGGGCGAAGCTGATTTTACTGAAAGAAGATATCATCAGCCATACTTTTCTAAATAACATTTTTATTAGTGAGTCTACTTATAACAACCGCGATCTGGAAGAAGAAATATTAACACATGAACTAGCACATGTAAGACAGAAACACTCATTAGATATCCTGTTCATAGAATTGATACAAACCATTTTCTGGTTTAACCCTTTCCTTCTCCTTTATAAAAAAGCGATCCGCTTAAACCATGAATTCCTTGCCGATAATGCTGTTATTAAAACTTATCAAAACATTGCAGCCTACCAGCATTTGTTGTTAGCCAAAATAAACGGAAATAGCAACCCTACATTCGCAAGCAGTTTTAATTATTTAGTAACTAAAAAAAGATTGTATATGATGACGACAAAAACCTCCGCCGCTAAAGCATTTTTAAAAGGAATAGCACTCGTTCCAGTATTCCTTGTCACCATATTTATTTTCAGTAATAAAATAGTGGCGCAACAGCAGAAACCAGCTACATTGATGAATTTAAAAGCAGTGCCTTCTACAAAAGATGGTGCATCTAAAGAGCTATTGGATGAAATGGCTGCAATTTTGGAAAAAAATAAAGTCTCAAACAAAGTGCCTAATGCTGCACATTTAGCTTTTAGTTATAAAAGAATTTCAGACGAAGAAACCAACAGGCTGGAATTCATTTACAAACAAATGAGCAAGGAACAGCAAGCTGCATCACCTATCATCTTTATACCCCCAATTTCGCCACTTCCTAACTGCACGCCCACTGATGCACAGTTTGAATCATGGAAGAATGGGGATATGTACAAAGTGTGGGTAAATGGCTGGAAAATAAAGAATGAGGACCTGAATAAACACGAACCCTCAGATTTTGGGGAATACCAGGTATATGTGGTTCCTGGCTATGGCAAAAAAAATGGCAAATACATTCATGAAGTAAGCCTGATGACTAAAGAATATTATGCTGCTTACTATAAAAGAACAGTAGCCGACCATAAATATCATCTTGCATTCCGGTTTAAGCGTGACCCTAAAAACAGTTAAAACACGGGCATATAGGAATATTTCCCTTTTTTCCTATCTTCATAGCAAACCAGAATACATGAAACCCTTCATCTCACTGCTTTGCTGCTGCATCATTTTATTTTCTTGCCAGACCGAAAAAAAAGATACGCGTCTTGATAAGGCCACCCGTGAAAACAAAAACGGTTGGATATATGTACACCTGGAAGGCTCTCCCTCAACTATCGGTTACCAGCATGGCTATTTATTAGCCAATGATATTGATACTACCATGCAGGCAGTTCAATATCTTTTGCAGCACGACACCAAGAAGGACTGGCAATTCTACCGCGACTGTGCCAAGAATTTTCTCTGGAATAAATTAGACCGCGAATACAAAGACGAGATCAATGGTATTGTAGAAGGATTACATGCGCAAAAGAAAAATTATGATAGCCTGGATGTAACGGCATTGAATGCTTTGGAAGAACTTGCATTTTATTATGTGCCACAACTGATGGATAAAGAGAAACCGGGCAGTGGCGATAATAAAGCACCGGGAAATTGCAGCGCCTTTATCGCTACCGGAAGTTATACAGCAGATGGAAAGATCGTGATAGGGCATAATAACTGGACAGAATACATGATCGGCCAGCACTGGAATGTGATGGCAGATATTAAACCTGAAAAAGGCAATCACCTTTTAATGGATTGTATGCCTGGTTTTATTCATAGCGGCGATGATTTTGTGATCACAGATAATGGCCTTCTCATTACAGAAACCACCATCACACAATTCAAAGGATTTGATACCAGCGCCACTCCTGAATTCATGCGTGCACGTAAAGCTGCACAGTATGCCAATAGTATAGACGATGTGATAAAAATATTTACAACAAACAATAATGGCGGTTATGCAAACGACTGGCTGATTGGTGATACAAAGACAAATGAAGTAGCAAAACTGGAACTGGGGTTAAAAGATTACCGTGTATGGCGTTCGAAAGACACAGCGATGATCGGTTCTAATTTTCCGAGCGATGAAAAGCTGATCAAAGATGAAACTACTTTTAATGTAAATGATAAGACCACTTCTCCCAATGCCCGCAAGTTGAGAATGGAAAAGCTGATCATCGACTTAAAAGGGAAATTAAACGAAGAAACAGGCAAGCAACTGGAAGGAGATCATTATGATGCTTTGCAAAACAAAAATGCAAACAACAAATGTGTGATCTGCGGGCATATTGATGAAGACATAAACGGCTGTGCGGAATGGGACCTTGCACCGTATTACCCAATGGGAGCCGTTCAGGGGAAAGTTACAACAGCAGCACTGGCAAAGGATATGAAACTATGGGCGCATATGGGGCATCCCTGCGGACAGGACTTTATTGGCGCAGATTTTTATAAGAAGCATCCGGAGTATGAATGGCAATCGAAGTATCTGACTAATATGAAAGCGTATCCATGGACGATGTTTGAAGGGAAGAAGTGAGTTTGGTTGCCAGTTACCAGTTGCTGGTTACCAGTTAGTGCATCATATAGTTCGTTGTGCATCATCCTTTGAGGATTTGCGCATTTGTTTACCAATCATCCACTTCATCATCAGCACAAATAAAAAAGCTGTGAATAATGAGCCAGGAATATCGATCAGAAAACCTTTCCAGGTAAAATCCCTGAATTTTAGAATGCTGTCAATGACCAGGAAGACGAAAGCGAAACTTAAACCCATATACCACCAATTGTAAACGGGTGGTTGTAAATTAAGGGGCTGGGAGAATTTTTGTTTTTGTTTTGCCAACCATTTTTCCTTCCAACTATTCTTAAACCATATCCAGATAGGAAAGGTCACTACAAGTATCACAAGGCTTGTCAGGTTCCAAATACAGGGGATGATCTTGTTGCAATGATCGCAGTATAACCCAAACCAGTTCCCAAATGCTGTTTTATTGGGATATGCCCATTTTAACCCGCTATGTATGGTTCCGCAATGCGGACAAGGAATAAAACTTTTTTCAGTAAGTGGTTTATTGCTTTTTTCGATTAATGTTATTTTAGGAACTTTTTGTCCCAATACCAATTCGTTAAAAGCAAGCCCCGGGTTGATCATCCAATGCAGGATGTATGGGTGTTTCCATGTCCAGGCTTTGTATTTGCTTTTATCGAAATCCATATCATTGATTTTACTTTCCTTCATAAGCGTTTGTCAGATCAGCCATAATGATCTTATCCATCTTGAGCATGGCCTGCATTACCCGTTGTGATTTAACTCGATCAGGGTCGTTCAGCATCTTGCCCAAAATATCGGGTATGATCTGCCAGGAAATGCCGTACTTATCCTGCAGCCAGCCGCATCTTTCTTTTTTACCACCGGCAGAAAGTTTATCCCATAATGCATCCACTTCTTCCTGTGTTTTGCAATCAACAAAAAAGGATATGGCTGGTGTGAATTTAAACATGGGCCCACCACTCAATGCATGAAACTCCTGCCCTTCAATCTGAAAGGTTCCAGTTACAACCCTGCCTGGCACCCCTGCACTGTCTTCTCCATAATGCGAGAGCCTGATGATCTTTGAATTCTTGAATATCGACACATAGAAGTTCATGGCTTCTTCAAGATTTGCATCGAACCAGAGAAAGGGGGTGATCTTTTGCATGGATGTATTTTATGCTAAGTTATGAATCAGTTGCCAGTAAAAAACTCACGACCAATAGCGGATATTTCAATTTTTCCGGGAATTAACCGGCAACCGGAAACCCCTGCCCGAATGCGAAGCAGGCGGGAGTAACCGGTAACCGTATTTCCACCCCTAATTGGCAAATTGCCCTCTATGCCTTACCTTTGCACACTTTCACTAAAATAATTCATGCCGTAACATGAAACTATCACAATTCAGATTCGACCTTCCCCTAAACCTTATTGCACAGAATCCTACCAAGAGAAGAGAGGATAGCCGCATGATGGTAGTGCACCGCAAGACCGGGCACATGGAAAACAAACATTTCCGCGATATCCTTGAATACTTTGATGACAAGGATGTGTTTGTAGTAAATAACACCAAAGTATTCCCGGCCAGGATGTATGGACGCAAGGAAAAGACCGGCGCCAAGATCGAAGTATTCCTGCTGCGCGAGCTGAATAAGCCCAACCGGTTATGGGATGTAATTGTAGACCCGGCACGTAAAATACGTGTAGGCAATAAATTATATTTCGGCGATAATGAAGAACTGGTAGCAGAAGTAATAGATAATACCACCAGCCGTGGACGTACCATCCGTTTTTTATGGGATGATGATGATGAAAGTTTTAAGAAGATGCTGGAGCACCTGGGTGAAACGCCACTGCCAAAATATATCAAGCGCAAGCCGGATGATGAGGATAAAGAACGCTACCAGACAGTATATGCCAAATATGAAGGCGCTGTTGCAGCTCCTACTGCCGGTTTGCATTTCAGCAAAGAGCTGATCAAACGTTGTGAGATATTGGGTATCCGTTTTGCAGAAGTAACCTTACATACCGGTCTTGGTACTTTCCGCCCGATTGAAGTGGAAGACCTGAGCAAACATAAAATGGATGCTGAATATTACCAGATCACCGAAGAAGCCTGTAAGATCGTGAACAAAGCAAAAGAAAATGGTAACCGCATCTGTTCTATAGGCACTACTACCATGCGTGCTATGGAGACCAGTTTCACTGCACAAAAATTATTGAAACCAAGTGAAGGATGGACCAATCATTTTATACATCCGCCATATAATTTTAATGTAGCCGATAGCCTGGTTACCAATTTCCACCTGCCCAAGACAAGTTTACTTATCATGACCTGTGCTTTTGCCGGTTACGACCTTGCAATGGAAGCTTATAAAAAAGCCATCAAGGATAAGTACCGTTTCTTTAGTTATGGGGATGCGTTGCTGGTGATTTAGTTTCACGGAAAGAGGATTTCACACAAATCCCGAAGTTTCGGGAGCAAAGTTTAAGAAAAGACGCAAAGAATTGTTTTGTAAGTAGGGTGTTGCAATAAACACACATAAGCTTCCATTCCCAGCATCTAATCCTTCAATCATTAAATCCTACGAATCCTAGTCCTAGTTGAATATATTATCCGTATCCGGTTGCAGTATCATAGAACTTTTCCTGCCAAGAGTAAGGTAATAAATAACATATAAGAGGAAGATCACGGTGACAACTACGCGTCCCCATAATACAATATCATTATTCTTGAGTGCGGGAATCATTGGAGAAAACAGTCCCACCAAAAGAATAATATATAATACTCCGTATAATTTCATTGCTGATTGCGCCTTCAGAAATTTTGTTTCGCCTTCGTTGATCGTTACCGTTAATTCAGGGCTCATGAACCATCTCATCTTGCATTGCACAGTATGCACACCCGGGTCAACAATATATTCACCACTGTTACCAGTAGTGATAGGCTCAGATTCTTTTCCATCGATGATCACTTTGCATGGGCGCCCACGGTTGATAAATTCTCCTTTCCTGTTGATGATGATCTTGGTAGCCATAAAAGTATTTGTTTAGTAAAATTATAATCCAAACAACCCGCTATTCAGTAATTGAAGTGTTTTTATTTTTTGATCGCCGGGTATTAATAATGAAACATTATGGTGACTGCCACCATAACTCACCATCCGCACAGGTATCTCGTGGATGGATTCAAATAATTTCTTTAGTACATCGGGCGTCTCCGCTATCTCATTCCCTACAATTGAAATGATCGTTTGGTTCCTGTCTATCTCCACCGTACCAAATGGTTCCAACTCGCGTGTGATCTCTTTCAGGAAAACATCATTATCAATGGTTACTGATACGGCTACTTCAGAAGTGGTCACCATATCAATAGATGTCTTGTATTTTTCAAACACCTCAAATACCTTTCTTAAAAAACCATAGGCAAGTAACATACGACTGCTCTTGATCTTGATGGCGATGATACCATCTTTTGCAGCTACCGCTTTTACGCCTACACTACCGGCTTCCTGTGTGATGACAGTGCCTGCTGCATCAGGCTGCATGGTATTTAATAACTTAACGGGTACATTCTGTTGCTGTGCCGGCCATATACAGGTAGGATGAAGGATCTTTGCACCGAAATATGCCAACTCAGCCGCTTCTTCAAAACTTAATTGTTCAATGGCAACTGTTTTATTTACAATACGCGGATCATTATTGTGCATGCCATCTATATCGGTCCATATTTCGCAAACAGATGCATTAATAGCTGCCGCGATCAATGAAGCGGTGTAATCACTGCCACCCCTTTTCAGGTTATCTACTTCTCCCCTAACGTTTCGGCAGATATATCCCTGCGTGATAAATATTTTTTTACCCTTGTGTTGTTTTAATTGTTGCGTCAGTTTTACTTTGATACTGCCTATCTGTGGCTCTTCATTAACATCAATACTCATGAATTCGAGAGCAGGAAGCAATACATGATCGATCCCCAATTCTTCCAGGTATAGGCTGAATAATTTAGTGCTCATCAATTCGCCCTGCGCAAGTATGTCTTTATATAATGCATCGCTGAAGGAAATGCGTAAAATGATATTGAGAAATTCAAAATGTTCGCTAACAACTGCATTACCTTTTGCACGCAATGTTTCACTCTTTACCAGTTCAAGCACAAAGTCACGGTAATGTGCTTCCAGTTTATCAATAGTTTGCTTTGCAGCGTTCTTATCTCCATGCGATAAATGTGTGCTGATCTCCACTAATGAATTGGTAGTACCACTCAATGCACTTAATACCACGATCTTGGAATCATTGTCTTTAGTGATCAGTTGTGATACCTGGTGCATACGTTGCGGCTTGCCTACACTGGTGCCGCCAAATTTCATTACTTTCATTTGTCCCCCCGGGTTGATGTTAATTTTGAGAGGCAAATGTAAGGGTTTTTACCGCAGAGGCGGGGAGACGGAGAGTAGCGCAGAGTATATATTACCGGCTTTGCCCAATAATACCAATCATATCAATCAAATGAATCATAAAAATCATAGTCCGACAATTTGGTTCATGAGTATTTTTTATCTACTGGCAGGCATCAATCATTTCATTCATCCCTCCTCTTACTTACAAGTCATTCCGCCTTATTTACCTGCACATGAGGTTCTGAATGATATTGCTGGCGTGGCAGAAATAACTGCAGCTATATTATTACATATTAGAACGACAAGAAAATTAGCGGCATGGGGTATTGTGATGATGTTGCTGGCATTTGTACCAGTTCATATTTATATGATACAGCAAGCTCCTATGAGAATGGGTTCGCTTCTGATCACTCCGTTGATAGCATGGCTGAGATTGCCTTTACAGGCCGTATTGATATTTTGGGCTTATACATTTACGCGCAACAGATAAACTATAGCTGGAGGCCGAAGCTCTCTCCTATTGATTTTAATTCTGCTACAACACTATCTACAACAGGTATACCTTCTTTCATTCTCACCGTTTCCATTTCTCTTTCAGGATCACCGGGGATCAGTACTTTATCATACCCATCTGCAGGTTTTGCTTCCCTGAACCTGCCGATCCATTGATCCATGTGTTGTTTGAATTCTTCTGCGGGACGAAATGCATCTATCCGCATAGCCCCAAAGAAATGCCCCAATCCTTTACCGGGCATATTTTCGGGCATAGGAATATAAGCAGGGAATGGTGGTGCCCATGGACCATAACTCGCGCCACTCAATACAGCAGAAAAAATATCTACTATACTTCCCAGTGCATATCCTTTGTGGCTTCCATGTTCCCTGTCGCTCCCAAGTGGAAGCAATGCTCCCCCCTTTTTTAATGCATTGGCATCGGTAGAAGTATTTCCTTCTTTATCCTGTACCCAACCAATTGGAGTATCAGCATTTTTACGTTGTAATATTTCCAGTTTGCCATTGGCTGCAGTGGTAGTAGCAAAGTCTGCTACAAAAGCAGGTTGCTGATTGGCAGGTATTGCTACTGCGATAGGATTGGTACCTAACATTTTTTCGATGGAAAAAGTAGGTGCCACCAATGCACTTGCATTTGTCATTGCCATACCAATCATATCATGTTCCAATGCCATCATTGCATGATAACCTGCAATACCAAAATGATTGCTGTTCCGAACGCTCACCCAACCTGTGCCGGCATTTTTTGCTTTATCAATAGCCACCTGCATGGCGAAAGGTGCTACTACCAAGCCAAGCCCTGCATCTCCATCCACTACAGCAGTAGAGGGCGTTTCATGAACGATCTGGATAGTTGGGCTTGAATTGATCCGCTTTGCTTCCCACAAACGCAGGTAACCACTCAATCGTGCCACACCATGACTATCAATACCTCTTGCATCAGCAGAAAGTAAAACTTTTGTTGCGATTGTTGCATGCGCGTCACTACAACCGATCTTTTTAAAGACCGAGTGAGTGAATTTGTATAGTTGATCGTAGGGGAATATATGCTCTGTCATAGTGAGGATGCAAGTTACCAGTTACTGGTTACTAGTTATCCGCCTAGGCGGACAACTGGCAACTATTTCTAGAATGGCAAATCATCTAACGGCTCAGTGATCTCTGCTGCCGAAGGCATTGGCGCCTGTGCAGGTGCTTGCCTGGGTGGTGCAGGAGATTGGTTCTGATAATTGTTCTCTCCGCTATTGTTATCATTCGACTTACCGCCCAATAACTGTACACTTAACACTCTTAGCGTAAGGGAAGCGCCCTGCTTTCCGTCCTGCGTGGTATATGTCCTCAGATCGGGATTGCCTTCAGCATATACCTGTGTTCCTTTTTTAAGATAAGGCGCAACAGCCGTGCGGTCTGTCCAATAAGCACAATCTACCCAAACGGTCTTGTCTTTCGGGTTGCCCTGGGCATCTTTGAATTTTTCGGTATGCGCAACAGCGAAGTTGATCACTGTTTTGCCATTCACATTGTTTACCACGGCGTCTTTTCCAAGATGGCCGATAACCTGTAATTTGATCATACAAAAACATTTTATTGCGTGAAATAGAGTTTGGCAAAGTAGCAAAAAACATTCAATACCAGCAAGGGTGAAAACACCCAATTTTTCAACATAAATCAGTCTCCCTGACATCTATTAGTTTAAAGCAGGGTAAAAATTTGCCACAATCCAATTACAATACAGCCAATTAGAAAGACTTGGCTTATCATTTTAATTTTTGGGGATGATTTAGAAATAAAAAAAAGTGCCCCAGATGTCGTTAAAATAAGAATATTCAGCATTACTATTTGTTTCCCACTGCTAATAAATAGAGGAAATTTCTCTAAGTACTCTTTGTTTACCTGTGCTAATGATTTTGAATTATCAGAAGATATTTGTATCCACCAGAAAATATCTGTTGCCACGATACAAAAAAGAAATAGTGCAGTAAAAAATAGTATTATCCTCATTTTCATTTTTTATTTTTAATCGGGCACACATCCACTAAAACAAAACCATCTGGGCGTACAATTAGTGCAGACTGCGTCATGAATATAACATAAAAGACTTGTGTAATAGCAACATCCACTATAATTGCCACAACAACCCCGATCAGTGCCGCAACCTAAAGGGCACCACCACGCACACCCGTTATCTAGTTCTGAAGCTGAAACAGCTGTAGCAGAACTCAAGGAATTATTGCGTGCAACTATGTTGTCTAAAGATTTTAAATAGTCTTGCTTATCTATAAAGAAAGAATAGATTTTATCGAATGCTAAAGAATCATTTTTAACTGAATTAATATAGCTCAAAAATTTCTGATTTTTGTTATCCTTTATCAATTCAGGGTGAATCTTATAAATATTTTTAATTAAATTAACCTTAACATAATAATCTTCCTGACACCAAAAGTAAGCTCTCCCTAAAATATAACCAGGATGTGGCAAACATTCGTAAGTACTAGCATTTCTTCCAAAGGATCTCATTTTGGTGTTTATTATAGCCAAATGGTAGAATATTGATTGTACTTGCTTCTTTCGAATACCGGAGCTGTTGAAGATAGTTTCAATGAAGGATTGGGCAGCTGCAGATATAGTCTTATAATCTTGTTCTTGCAATTCAAATCGTAATGATTTAGCAATTTGCTCCACTTTTTTATGCTGAAACAATCTATAATCATTGATCGATGTATCTAATTCATATTGGCTTTCATAAATAATTGATTTTTCTCTAAAAATTTTAAAGCTAGATTTCATAACTGAATTTTTATTCTCCGAACTGTAATAAAACATATTGTCATCAATTTTAAACTCTACTATATAGGCCTGATCTGTTTTTAGAATAACATTTAAGTGGTACTCATTTAAAATATTTTCATTTTTCTTGAAACATCCAATAAAGAAAAAAACAACAATAGAGATGAGTAAACAGCTGAAAAGAAATGCTTTTTTTTGAATCATAAATTAGTTTTTAGATTGTCAATTTTTATAACCCATTTATTTGAGTTTGCACGAACATGCCATCTATTTCTTCCACAAAAAATATATCCCGCCAAAGGGGAATTTCCGATCATGAGGGGGAATTTTGGATAATGAGTGAAATTGAAAAAGCGGGAAAAGCAGTAAAAATGACCCGCTAACAAATTTGTATCCTAACATTAAACCTCTTAAACCACCGCCCGTGGCGGTGCAAGATTCTTGAACCTTTTAAACTTTCTTCGTATCTCCTTCATACCAAAACCTTACCTTATCCATAATTCGTTCGTTGTTTCTTCTCCCTCGCGTAAAGCCCAAACACCTGATCGTTAAAACCAGGAGACGAAGAAAGACGAAGATGGTACGGTAATGGTACGAATATGGTACGAACCAGATACGAATATGAAACGAACAAAATACCCGCCCTTGGCCCGGATTAGTTTACCCGGAAGAGAACAAAAGAGAACATGAACTGAATATGAAGTGAACAAGACATGAACATGGTATGAACAAGAAGTGAACAAAACATGAACAAGGCTATACTGAAATATAAGCATTCTCATATTGCTACCTGTCAATTTTTCCTCTTTCGCAAACTCCGGCTCGCCGCTTAATCTTATCTTCGCAGACTCAAAACACAGGAAATGAGCCGCAAAGGAAAAGTATTGGTAGCCATGAGCGGCGGTATTGACAGTACCGTTGTTGCTCTCATGCTCCATCACGAAGGATATGAAGTGATCGGCATTACCATGAAAACATGGGACTATGCTACCAGCGGAGGCGGACATAAGGAAACCGGTTGCTGTAATATTGATTCATTTAATGATGCCAGGCAGGCTGCTGTGCATCACGGGTTCCCGCATTTCATACTTGATATCCGCGAAGAGTTTGGAGATTTTGTGATAGAGAATTTTGTAGAAGAATATATGGCAGGCCGCACACCCAACCCCTGCGTGATGTGCAATACACATATCAAATGGCGTGCGTTATTAAAAAGGGCGAATGCACTGGATTGTGAATTTATTGTTACTGGCCATTATGCCGAAGTAAGAAAACATACAAACGATCGATATGTGATCAGTAAAGGATTGGATGAAACAAAAGACCAGAGTTATGTATTGTGGGGGCTTGACCAGGAATTATTAAGTCGCACGATGATGCCATTAGGCAAATACCGCAAATCTGCTATCCGACAAATGGCAGTGGATATGGGCTACCCCGAACTGGCAAAGAAAAGTGAGAGTTATGAAATTTGTTTTGTTCCGGATAATGATTACCGTGGATTTCTGAAAAGAAGAATTGATGGCCTCGAAGAACAGGTTAACGGCGGCTGGTTTGTTGATAAGGATGGAAAAAAACTTGGCCAGCACAAGGGTTATCCGTTTTATACTGTTGGACAGCGTAAAGGTTTGGATATTGCTTTTGGTAAACCTGCATACGTAACTGCTATTCACCCGGACAGCAATACCGTTGTATTGGGTGATGAAAATGACCTGCAGCAAAATGATATGATCGTGGCCAGGCCCAACTGGATTAAATATGATGGCATCACAGATGGCATGGAAGCTTTTACCAAAATACGTTACAAGGACAAAGGCGCTTTGAGTAATCTATACAATGAGAATGGTGGCATCCGTGCACGCTTTTATGAAAATGTAAAAAGTATTGCACCGGGACAAAGTGCCGTGTTTTATGAAGGTGATGATGTAATAGGCGGCGGCATCATACAGAGAGGTAGCTTACTCTAACTTATACAG
>CAISDV010000105.1 GCA_903884185.1 uncultured Chitinophagaceae bacterium
GAATTACCGGGGAGACGGGGAGGCGGAGAGAAACGCAGAGATATGCAGAATAAGTTTACTAAGTATTGAATTTTATCTCAGCGACCCTCTCCGCCTCCCCGACTCTGCGGTGAAAAAAAATCAGAAATTACCCAACACCTGCACCACCCTGCTCACAGGCAATCCCATCACATTATAAAAATCGCCTTTTACTGATTTAATACCGATCACACCTATCCATTCCTGTATGGCATAAGCGCCGGCTTTATCGTAAGGATGGTATTTATCAATATAAAATTCCACCTGTTCGGTAGTGAGCGGATGAAATTCTACTTCAGTGATATCACTAAAACCTATTTGCTTTTCTCCGGATAATAAAACAACACCCGTTATTACACGATGGGATTGTCCCGAAAGTGAACTAAGAATATGTATCGCATCTTCCCTGTCTTTGGGTTTGCAAATGACGGTATCACCCAACACAACAATGGTATCTGCAGCAAGAATAATGCTATGGGTATGTTGCCCATGAAAAGCGCTTTGCAAATATTCTTTTACTGCTATTGCTTTTTGCTGTGCAATATGAATAGGTATTTGCGCCACATCCATTCCTTCGGGATAAGTTTCATCGGTACTGCGGATCACTACTTCAAAAGGAACTTCGGCCCATTCAAGTAATTGTTTGCGGCGGGGCGACTGGGATGCTAAAATAATATCTCTCATATATTACCTGTAAACCTGGTACAATAACATGGATAAAATTCCTGAGAGCATGACCAGTTTTACGACAGCACTCAGTTGATGAAAATTTTTTGAAGACCTTGCAGTCGATAATTTTACGAATACCCATACAAGTGGAAGAAAGATGAGCGCTATACTATACATCACAGCCCACCACCATCCAAAATGCAATAAATAAAAAACGATGATCCCCAAAGCGGCCATGAGCACTATCAACCATACTGCTACAAATACCTTGCTGGCATTCATACCCCATACAATAGGCATTGTTTTGCATCCGTATCTTCTGTCGCCCTCCACATCTTCCATATCTTTTACTACTTCGCGCACAAGTGAAATGATAAATGCAAAACAGGAATAGATAGCAGCAACACGAAAAAATCTTGCGTATAAAACATCTGTACCGTCTGATCCCCAGAAATTATTTTTAGAGAAAAAGATAATAAGGATCACCCAGGCAGTTAGTACCGAGATCAATATATTACCCGTCAGTAATCTTTTTTTAAGCGTAGTGGAATAAAACAATAATAAAAAGACAGATAAAATATTAGCGAGCGTTAATGGCCAGTATTTGAAAGACGACAAAGCATAAAAAGTAAATATCAATCCTGTTAAACTCAGAAATAAATGCCAGATGATGACCCACCTCCGGTTAATAATCACATTCACCACAACTTTGTTGGGTTTATTCACCTGGTCTATATTCAGGTCAAAATAATCGTTAATGGCATAACCTGCTGCGGCAATTAAAACAGAAGCAATTAATAAGCACCAAAATTGTTCATTCTCTCCTGCATATCTCAACTGCATGGGGTAAATACCACGGTACACAGTGTATTCGAACAATACTTGTGTAAGTGCAATGAAGACAAGATTCGGCCAGCGTATAAGCCGTAAAAATGCAGCAACGAGTTTCAAATAGTCAATTTAGAATGCAAGATAATTAACCGGGCACAAAAGAAGTATGATGAAATAGTTATTGCGCCCGCACAGTTGTGTCTTCTTTCCAGTCGCCTCGCAACTTCATCACTTTCTCTATGACATCCCTCACACAGCCTTCTCCCCCTTTCAGATGAGAAATATACAGGGATATCTCTTTGATCTCAACAGCAGCATCGGCAGGGCAGCAACGCAAGCCGGTAACCTGCATGGCAGAAAGATCAGGCAGATCATCGCCCATGAATAATACCTCCTGTGCAGGCAATGAATATTGTTTCATGAGCTTTTCAAGAAGCAGGGCTTTGTCCTCTACTTTCATGAATACATCAGTGATACCTAATTTTTCGAGACGTTGTTTTACTTCGGGTGAATCGCCACCGGAAATAACGATCACTTTATAATTTTTTTTAACTGCCAGTTGTAATGCATAACCGTCTTTAATATTCATTCTCCTCGCCATCACGCCATTGGGCAACAACAATAATGTTCCGTCTGTCAACACACCGTCAACATCAAAAACAAAACAAGTAACAGGTTTAAAAAGTTCGAGAAGGTTCATAGCTGGCAGGCAGGTTTATTTCTGGTTATCCCTCCACTCGTATACCCAGCTGCTTTGTATCATTTCCAGGTGGCCTTCATTGCTTTGCTCACGCGTGCCCGAGAAATTAGGTATCTGCAATACCCATTCCAGCAGGTCGGTAAAACGCAGGCGGTATATTTTTGATTCGCTGAACTCATTGCCAAAACGTTCATAGAGTTTCATGGCAATATCTTCGTAATCATTCCAGTGTATGGGAGGTTCAAATGTCATGGTTGCAGTTAGGAGTAAAAAATATGATGCTTCTCTTCGTCTATTCGCCTAAAAATTGTGTTTGGTCTGGCAGCAATACTTCCACCGTTCCATCCGCTTCCTGTAATACACATTGGCAGCCGAGCCTTGAATTGATCCTTGGGCTAACTGCACGGTCAACAAAATCCTCTTCCTTATCGCTCATCTCTTCAACAAATTCTTCGCCTTTTTCAAGATAGAGATGACAGGTGCTGCAGGCACAAACCGCCCCGCAGTTATGGTGCAGGTCAATATTATGGTCCAGCAGTACTTCCAGGAGGCTATCCCCGGGCGCAATATTGGAAAGTGTTACAGGTTCCAGGCCTTTCTGTTCAAACCTCACTTTGATCGTGTACATATCTCATCAGTTTCGGATGCAAAAGTATTTCAATTCGGGAAGAAGCAATTAAAGAATGTGATCTCTTGTTTTCGGAATGGGAAAAACTTGCTATTTCCGCCAAAACTAACTTTTGTTCGTTTTCAGGAAAATTTCCTATTTTGTGTCTGATAAGACGCTTTAACGGGCGATTATCCTGAAAAAGTTTTTTTCGGTTGCTTGCTCATAATATCCCCGTCTGGTTTTCCGGCGGGGATTATTTTTGGCTGATGGTAACCACCGTGATGGCTTTTTTGCCCGGTTTTCGCATCCCCCTCAACTAAGATTTTTTGTGATTTAACGGTTTAAACTAATATTGCAGCGGATACCTCTCCGGGTTTTTCTCAATTTGGGAAGCCTGATTTTTGAAAGGACAAGCTGATTTCACACTTAAAAAACCCACCGGGGTAAGGGCAAAAATGGCAAAGAACCTATTGATAGTTGAGTCACCAGCAAAGGCTAAAACAATTGAAAAGATCCTCGGAACCGATTTCGAAGTGAAGAGTTGTTACGGCCATATCCGCGACCTTGAGAAGGATGGTATGGGCATTGACCTGAACAATCATTTCAATCCTACTTATATTGTTCCGGAGGACAAGGCCAAAGTGGTAAAAGACCTCAAGGCACTGGCAAAAAAGGCCGGGGAAGTATGGCTGGCATCGGATGAGGACCGGGAAGGGGAAAGCATTAGCTGGCATCTTGCCGAAGTGCTGGGATTGGATCCTGCCACCACCAAACGTATAGTCTTTCATGAAATTACTGCACCCGCCATCAAAAAGGCAGTAGATAATCCACGCTTTATTAATATGAACCTGGTAAATGCGCAACAGGCAAGGCGTATTTTGGACAGGCTGGTAGGTTTTGAGCTGAGCCCTGTTCTCTGGCGCAAGATAGGTATGCAACGCAGCCTCAGTGCCGGCCGTGTACAAAGTGTGGCGGTAAGACTGATCACAGAAAGGGAAAGAGAGATCAACCAGTTTAAACCCGAAAGCAGTTATAAAGTAGAAGCATTCTTTACCGCAAAAGATATTAATGATAAGACCGTCACTTTTAAAGCAGATGGCCCTTCCAAACTTAATTCACAAGATGGTGCACAGGCATTTTTAGAAAGCTGCAAGGGTGCAGGATACAAAGTGGGCGATATTATAGTGAAGCCAGGCAAGCGTACACCGGCAGCTCCATTTACTACTTCCACTTTACAACAGGAAGCTTCGAGAAAATTAGGATATGGAGTAAGTAAAACGATGTTGCTCGCGCAGCGATTGTATGAAAGTGGTAAGATCACTTATATGCGTACGGATAGTGTGAACCTGAGTGAGACCGCGCAGGATGATATTAAAAATGAAGTGACGACTTCTTATGGGAAGGACTACCATCAGCCCCGAACATTTAAAAACAAAAATGATAATGCCCAGGAAGCGCATGAAGCCATCCGCCCTACTTATATGAATAACAGGACGGTGGAAGATGATGATCAAAAGAGGTTGTATGAGCTGATCTGGAAAAGAACGATCGCTTCACAGATGAGTGATGCGGAATTTGAGAAAACAGTTGCAAAGATCCAGATATCAACCATTAAGGATACACTTTCTGCCAGTGGCGAAGTGATGAAGTTTGATGGTTTTCTGAAAGTTTACCTGGAAGGAAAAGATGAAGACGATGAAGAAGATACAGAAGGAATACTGCCACCATTGGTGACGGGCCAGCAGCTCGACTTCAAAGAAATGACGGCGATAGAAAAGTTCTCACGCCCTTCTGCGAGGTATACCGAAGCATCGCTGGTAAAGAAACTGGAAGAACTTGGTATTGGCCGTCCTTCCACTTATGCACCCACCATCTCTACTATTGTAAAAAGAAATTATGTCGAGAAGCGCGACAAGGAAGGTGTGAAACGTGAAGTGAATGTGCTGAAACTTACACCCGATAATGAGTTGAAGAAAACCAGTTTTCTTGAAAATACAGGCGCGGAGAAGACCAAACTATTTCCAACTGATCTTGGAATGGTGGTAACGGATTTTCTGAAACTGCATTTTGATAAGGTGATGGATTATGGCTTTACCGCTTATATAGAACAGGAGTTTGATGAGATAGCTGCGGGCAAGATGAAGTGGAGCGATATGATCGAAGAGTTTTATAAACCTTTTCATACAACGATCGAACATACTTTGGAAACCGCCGAAAGAGCGAAAGGTGAAAGGGATCTGGGTATTGATGAAGTGACCGGTAAAAAAGTAATCGCCAGGATGGGGCGTTATGGCCCGATGGTGCAGATTGGCGATACTTCCAATGAAGAAGACAAAGCAAAGTTTGCAAAGCTGAAACCCAACCAGAGCATTGAGACCATCACACTTCCCGAAGCAATGGAATTGTTCAAACTGCCAAGGAATGTTGGTCTATTTGAAGACCTGGATGTAACAGTCAATATTGGAAAGTTTGGGCCTTATGCTGCGCATGATAAAAAATTCTATTCGCTCAACAAGGAAATGGATCCTTACAAAGTATCGCTGGAAGAACTTGCACCAATGATCGAAGAGAAGCGCAAGGCAAAGAACGAACGCACCATCCAGGTATTCGAGAAAGATAAGATACAGGTACTTCGCGGGCCTTATGGGCCATACCTTAAGCAGGGTTTGCGCAATTATAAATTGAGTAAGGAACAGCAGGAGAAAGCAGCTGAACTGACTGTTGAAGAAGCAAAAGCGGTGATAGAGGAATTAAAAAAGAATCCACCGAAGAGAGTGCCGAGGAGGAAGAAAGCGTAATTCTTATTTACGATTTATGATGTACGATTTACGATTTTCATATTATCGTAACTTCTTTAATATTCTATGCATTTAATCGTTCCAACCTATTCTTTGAATTTATGAATTTAAACAAATCGTAAATCCAAAATCGTATATCGTAAATATCACATCTCGTATCCCCTATCCCGAATCTCGCATCCCTAATCATACTTCCCCATCTGTCGTAAAAACCTCACATGCGCCACGATCGCTTTTCCCATGGTTGGGTATTCGATGTATTGCAGTTGATATTCCCTGCAAACGCTCCTCACGATCTCGCTGATAGCAGGATAATGCACATGGGATATTTTAGGGAAAAGATGGTGTTCGATCTGGAAATTCAATCCGCCCACTAACCAGCTTACTAATTTACTCTTTGTAGCAAAATTAGCTGTGGTCTTTATCTGGTGGGCTGCAAACTCGTCCGGCAGGCGGTTACTGTCCAGGTCGGCAACAGGAAATTCTGTATGCTCCACAGTGTGTGCCAATTGAAATACGATACTTAAAATAAATCCTGATACGCTGGTGATGATCAAAAATCCTACTAACCAGTGTAACCAGCCAACCATCAGGATCGGAACCAGTATAAATACACAGGCATGATACACTTTTATTGCCCAGAAAGCAAAGTGATCACGCGCTTCCATTTTCTTTAGAGGAATATCGCCGATCTTTTTAGTAAAATATTTTTTGTAATCGGTAAAGAATATCCAGAAAACATACAGCAGCATATATAAGAACCAGAAATAAAAATGCTGGAACCTGTGTGCCCACAAACGTTTCTGTGAAGGTGCAAAACGCATCCAGATACCCACTTCAATATCATCATCCACCCCATCCACATTTGTAAAACTGTGATGGATCATATTGTGTTTCATATTCCATAGAAAATGATTGGCGCCCAGCATATTCAATGAATAAGAAGCCAGTTTGTTTTTCCATTTGAATTGGCTGAAGCTGCCATGGCTGCCATCATGCATCACATTAAAACCGATGGCTGCAATGATACCTCCCAGCAATACAGATTCGCCCACTGCAAAATACCAGGCCGGCGTCCAAAAGATCAGGTGCAGGTAAACAGCAGCAAAACTCACCACCAAAAGGATGGCTTTTGTAAACAGGCTGATATTGCCTGTGGCTGATATTCCTTTGTCGTCAAAATATTGCTGGACCCTCTTCCGCAGGTCTGAGTGCAATGACCCGGTGACAGAGGGGAATTTAGGTATGATAGTAGAAGTTGACATGATAATCCTTGATTGTGAAATTGGGGTGCAAGGTAGCTCTAAAAATCTGAGGAAACCTGTTAATTTTCATGAATGGTGTATAACTATTTGCCCAGTTTTAGGTCAAACATTCAACGCAAAACATTGCTAAACATTGTGATAGTGTAAAGGATAGTTTCCAACAGCCATGGGATAACTTGTGAGCAGTTATATGAAAAAAAATATATTCATTTGAATATGAAATGAGGTTGTACTTTTTAACGTTACTGAAATACACCCATACTACAAACCACCCCTATGAATGAAACAAAGGAATTGAGTGCACTTTTTACGTTGATCGATGATCCCGATGAAGAGGTTTATTCTACCGTATCGGAGAGGATCGTTGACTTTGGCAAGGGCATTATTCCTAACCTGGAACATTTATGGGAAACCACATTAAGTGAGGATGTTCAGGAACGCATAGAGATGCTGATCCACCGCCTTCACTACACAGACCTTACACATGACCTTTCTGAATGGCGCGACAGTGCTTACCATGATTTGCTGTTTGGTGCATTACTCGTAGCAAAATTTCAATACCCCGATCTGCATACCACACCTGTTTTGCAGGACATAGAAAAGATAAGACGGAATGTATGGCTGGAACTGAACAGCTACCTCACTCCTCTTGAGCAGGCCAATGTGCTCTCAAGCATTATCTATAATTATTATAACCTGAAGGGCGTTGAAGTGAGTTATACCAACCCGGATGATTTTTTTATTCATAAAGTCCTGGCAGGAAAGAAAGGCAATGCCATCAGCAATGGCATCATTTACCAGGTGATGTGCGACCTGCTGGATATCAATGCCAAGATCATCAATATTCCCAAACAGACAGTGATCGCGTTTTATCATTCGGATTATGATCCTGCCACACATATTGGCCACCCGCAGGAAAAAATTCATTTCTATGTAGATAGTATCAATGGCCAGGCATACTCGCACAAGGACATTGAGAATTATTTTAAGAAGATATCTGTTCCACCTACTGCCTTTTATTATAAACCGCTTTCACATAAGCGCATGATACAGGTATTGCTGGAAGAAACAGCTAAATGCTTCGACCTTCCGTCCAATCAATACAAGCAAAAAGAATTGCTTGCACTGGCTGAGTTACTGGATAAATAGCCTGCACAAATTTTCACCATTCTTCGCCGCTGTTACGAATAGTGCTATTCGTATCTTCCAATATTGTAGTTTTAGCCTTATAAACAAGGCGATATGATATCATGGGATGATTTCACTAAAGTGGAAATAAGGTGCGGCACCATCCTGGAAGCGCTTGATTTTCCAAAAGCAAAAAAGCCTGCGTACAAGTTGACCATTGATTTTGGCCAGTTGGGTATCAAACAATCATCGGCACAGATCACACATCATTATAAAATGGAAGAGCTTCCCGGTAAACAGGTTATGGCGGTGGTGAACTTCCCTCCTAAACAAGTTGCTAACTTTTTCAGTGAATGCCTGGTGCTGGGTGTATATGATGAAAATAATCAGGTAATTTTATTGCGCCCCGATCAACCTGTTGCAAATGGGCAATTGATTGGTTGATAAAATACAATGAACGAACTGCACTATACATATTACGAAAGCCCGGTTGGGCTCCTGAAGATCGGGGGCACAGATAGTTATATTGCCGAACTAAGTTTTGTTGACAACAAAGACCAGATCGCTTATGGCGAGCCGGGACTGAGTGATGTGATACACCAGTGTACCGAACAACTGATAGAATTTTTCCAGGGAAGAAGAAGGGAATTCAACATTCCTGTTCACCAGGAAGGCACAGAATTTCAAAAACGTGTGTGGGGTGAATTATTAGAGATACCTTATGGAAGAACGATCAGTTATATGGATCTCGCGAAACGATTGGGCGACCCGAAAGTGATACGTGCCGCGGCTTCTACGAATGGTAAAAATAAAATATCGATCATTGTTCCCTGCCACCGCGTGATCGGGAGCGATAAAACATTAGTGGGATATGGTGGGGGTTTATGGAGAAAGAAATGGCTGCTGCAGCATGAATTCAGGATCGCTCACGGTGTACAAACAATGTTCTAAAAGAATTTAGCATGGAAAAAACAAATAAGATCGCTTTACTGGTAGATGGAGACAATGCCCAACCTAAACTCCTGCACCTGATATTGGAAGAAGCATCCAAATACGGTAAGGTGACGATAAGAAGGATCTATGGCGACTGGACAACACCACAAATGAATTCATGGAAGGGTTTATTGAATGAGATCGCCTTCAGCCCCATACAAAAATTTTCTTACACAACTGGCAAGAACTCCACCGACAGTGCACTTATCATAGACGCAATGGACATACTGCATGATAACCTGGTAGATGGGTTTTGTATTGTTTCGAGCGACAGTGATTATACAGGCCTTGCAAAACGCATCCGTGAAGATGGAATTTTTGTGATGGGTATTGGTGAGAAAAAAACACCTAATGCTTTTGTGAAATCCTGCGAGATATTTACTTTCTGCGAAAACCTGGAAACAAGAATTGAACGGCCGCTCAAAAAAGAAGAAGCAAAAGAGAAAAAGATCGCGGTTGATATGAACCTGATCAATAAAGCGTTTGATATGTCTACCAATGAAAGCGACCTTGCTTTTATTTCTACTATCGGGCTCAATCTCCGGAAACTTGATCCCAGCTTCGATTGCAGGACCTATGGATTTAAAACACTCACATTATTATTCAAAAACCTTAAGGGATTTGAACTTGTCAATAATATGGTAAACGGATTGAATCATCATTTGCTGAAGAGAAGGCAATAATCAGAACCTTACCACTTTGGGGCACTTCACTGCGCGGCTGGCTTTTCCCAATGCACTGTAGATACCGCTTTTTACAATAGATATTTCATAAGCACCCTGTGTTCCATTGTATGTTCCGAGAGAAGATATAGTAGCATCATAATTAACAGTAACCTTGAGATCATTTAACTGGTAACCTATCACGGGGATCAATGCATCATCATTGCGGTAGTAAAGCCCCAGGATCAGTTGTGTAGCACCATCACCACTAATATTGCGGCTGGCAGTAGCTCCTATCAGTGCTTCCCAGGCTGTTCCCATTTTGCTTACATACAAATTTGGATTGATGATCCAGAGGTTTTGTATTTTGATATTACTATTCAGGAAAGCTGTATAACGACGGTCAAGTTGCTGTGTAGTTGTGGCATTTGCAGCAAAAAAACTTTCACTCGGGCTGTTCAGGTGCATTACGCTCACACCTGCATTCAGGTAAACATTATCTGATGCAAAATATGCATAGTTGATCCCAAGCTGCAGGTCAAGATAACTGACAGAAGAATGTGCAAAGGGCTCATTTGGATTGATCGTGATATCAAAAAATTTACCATTCCATTGGTCGTCAAAACTGAGTTTTGTCACATCCACTCTTTTATTAACATAGCTCAGGCCAAATCCTGCACTCAGCAAACTGTTCTCATTTAACAACTGGTGATAGGCTACAGATGCAAAAGCTCTCACCGAAGTAAGATTACCTGCGCCTGCCACATCATTCAATAAAGCGCCTCCAATACCCACCCATCCTGTTTCTATCCTGTTATAAAATAATTGCCCATCGCCCCAGGCGCTCATCGTCTTATAGGGATTGCCTCCAAGATTAGACCATTGGCTTCTGTAATTACCACCAAAGCGGTAATCATGATCAGGCATAAAGCCGGTGTTAGCGGGGTTGACCAATAAAGGTGCATTAAAGTATTGAGAGAAATGCAGATCCTGCCCATTCACTCCTGAAACGAGTAATATCAATAAAAACAATTGTGCAATATGTTTTGCAGATCTCATCATCTCAATAAAGTAATATCACCTGTTTTTGTGAATTTTGTTTTATCTGTAAATTCTATCGACAAAGTATAGTGATAAACATCCTGTGGCTGTAATGCTCCTTTATAAGTACCATCCCAACCCTGGTCCTTATTTGCAGATACATATACCAATACACCCCAGCGGTTATATATCTGCCATTCCATTTTGCTGATCCCAAATCCTCTTACAAAAATTTTATCATTCACTCCATCGCCGTTAGGTGTAAATGCATTTGGTACATTAAAAATAGGGCTAATAATAGCTTTCACTGACTGGCACGATGTATCAGTACAACCAAAACTATTAAAAACAACCAGGCAGGTATTAAACGTTTGTGTAGCAGGGTATATGTGGCTCACTATAGCTGTACTGGAGGTTACCAAAGAATCGCCATCACCAAATATCCATTTATAAGATATACCGCCTGATGAAGTATTCGAAAAATCAACAGCTGTATTGGATTGAGGTGGATTAGGTGAATATGTAAATGAAGAGCCCGGCTTTGCACTTACAGTAATGGTTAAACTGGTACTGTCCACTTTATTACAGGTGGATGTATCTGTAGCAACGAGTTTAATAGTGTAGTTGCCCGGATTTGGATAAAAATGTGTACCAGGGTCTGGCAGGTTGGAAGTAGTTCCATCTCCAAAATCCCATGCAAACTGCTGGCCACCTGCAGATGTATTGGTGATGACGGCAGTATAAGGTGCACAGCCTGATGCCGGAGTTGTGAATTGCGCTTTTACATTTGCCGAGATTCGGATGGTTTGCTTGAGGCTATCAGGCGCATTGCAATAATTGGTGTCCGTTAAAAGCAGCGTTGCAATATAAGTACCTCCCGCAGCATAAGAGTGTGTTACATTCTGTGGCGAACCCAATAACTGTGAACCTCCATCCCCAAAAGATAATTTAAATGAGTTGGATTGAAACGGTTTGCCAACAGGTGCAGTGGAATTATTATCAAATTCAAAAGCTAGCGAACTGCAGGGCGGTATCTTAAATGCATTCATAGCAAGTGAGGCCTGGTCGTTTCTTACACGAATGGTTGTATAGGAAGTATCAAAAATATTACAGGAAGCATCATCTTCACCTACAAGCATTACTTTATATGTGCCAACAAAATTATACGTGTATGAGATAGTTGGTACAGTAGTGGTCTGCTGCGGTGAGCCATCGCCAAAATTCCAGAAGTATTTTTTTGCCAGGCCAACTGTATCATTAAAAACAAC
>CAISDV010000106.1 GCA_903884185.1 uncultured Chitinophagaceae bacterium
AAGTTTATTAAAGAACTGACCGCAGGCGAAAAGGTTTGTATCAATGTGGCAGATATTGTCATGCAACAATTTGCAACCACGCAATTGTTGAAAGAAGGGGTTGATATAAATAAGGTTCAATTCTATTATCACCCCACCAATGATGCCTGGTGCAGGGACCATGGGCCTGCATTTCTTATCAATCCAAATGCAGAAGAAAAGAAAGTAATTGTTGACTGGAATTATAATGCCTGGGGTAATAAATACCCGCCATACGAATTGGATGATGTGATCCCTACATTGATTGCAAAACAATATCGCATCCCTGTTTTTCATCCGGGTATCATTATGGAAGGGGGCTCAGTTGATTTTAATGGAAAAGGAACACTGATCACTTCTACAGCCTGTTTACTTAATCCGAACAGGAATCCATTACTCAGCCGTGCAAGGATTGAAATTTATCTCAGTGATTATTATGGTGTTGACCAGGTATTATGGGTGGATGAAGGAATTGTAGGAGATGATACTGATGGGCATATTGATGATACTGTTCGCTTTGTGAATGAGGATACGGTTGTAACAGTGATCGAAGAAGATAAGGATGATGAGAACTATGCTTTGTTACAACGCAACCTTGGGCTTTTAAAACAAATGCGTTTGTTAAATGGCAAACAATTAAATATTGTTGAGTTGCCCATGCCATCAAAGCTGTTTTACGAAGGACAACGCCTGCCTGCCTCTTATGCTAATTTCTATATTGCAAATGCAGCGGTGATCGTACCTACCTATCGCGACAAAAATGACGACAAAGCTTTGCAAATATTGGCAGATTGCTTTCCCCAGAAAAAAGTAATAGGCATTGATTCTACAGATATGATCTGGGGACTAGGAAGCTGGCATTGCCTGAGCCAGCAGGAACCGTTAGTTTGATTTATAAACATTAAAGTTGCCACAGAAACACCGAAGTAGGATTGAAAATAAAATATTTCTCTGCGAACCTCCCCGTCTCCCTGTCTCCCCGGTAAAAAAAAACGGTGTCAACCATCAATCATCATCTTTCTTTTTCTTCTTGCTGAGTTTTACAAATGCCGCTCTTGAAGGAGCCGGAACAACTGCATCTGTTCCTTTGATCGCTTTCCACAACACTTCATTAAATATTCCGTCAGGCACATTGTCTTCATGAGTAAAATCAAAACTTTCACTAAGCCTTGCTATTTCATTCTGGGCTTTGTTCTTATCATTCAGGTCAACATTAGATGATTTATGTGTAAACCCAGATATATTCGGGCTGGCTGTAAAGCTTTTCCACATTGGGTTTGCGGCAGCATCATATTGTGTCATTGGTGGCATTCCAAGTATTAATTCTATTGTTCTTAAAACAGACGTGGTGGAATACATGGAATGGTCCACAAAATTTCTTTTTACATATGGCCCTATCACATAAACCGGGCTTCGGTGCGCATCTACATGATCCGCACCATTCTGCGCATCATCTTCCAATATAAACACTACACTCTCTTTCCATACCGGGCTTTGGCTTAAATGTTCAATAAAAAGGCCTACTGCCAGATCATTATCGGCCACATGTGCATACGGTGTTGGCCTGCCCCTGCGAACACCTTCGGTATGATCATTTCCAAAACGAAGAGTATTCAGTTGTGGTAATGCATTGGCAGTTACCAATGAATCAAAATCATATTTCCATTGCGAATACCGAACAGTATCCCTTACTCCAAGGTTCCAGCCAGTGAAATGCGGAGCTGTGTGGCCTTTCAATACAGCAAGATTAGGTTTATCGTTCCTGTCGGCGAATTCGCCATAAGTACGGAAACTTACATTGTTCCTTTTGCTGTGGTCCCAGATAAACCCTGCTTTATTATTTGCAATGGCCCGGGTTCCCTCTCCATCATAATCGCCACCTCTTCCACCATAACTGGTAGGCCATGTTTTTTCCAGGTAATCTGTTGCATATCCTCCCATGCTCCAGTTATGCCCATCAGCGCTAACTTCAGCATCACAATAAAAATTATCAAGCAATACAAAATTCTTTGCTAGTGCATGCAGGTTAGGTGTGATCTTTTCGCCAAATAATACCAGGCTTGTATCACCATTACCTTCTTTCATATCGCCGAGAACCTGGTCGTAGGTTCGGTTTTCTTTGATGATATAGAAAACATGTTTGATCGGTGAAGCCTCACCTACTTTCATAGGAACAGGATTGCCTTTCTCTCATGCAGCATTTAATTCTTTGTCTTTAGTATAAGGCGTATTGGCATAAACTGCTTGAGAATAAACACTGAGTTGTTTTTCTGAAGGTTCTTCAATAATACTCAATGTACCCTTGAAGAGGCCGGCGATATATTGCACCTCTTTTGGTTTCTTATTATCTCCCTGTTGATACGTTACACTTTGCCTTGCTCCAAAAGGGCTTGGTCCGTAAGGGTTGGCCATAGATGAAAAACCCTTTCCATTACTAACGAATATTTTTTTGCCGATTACTTTTACATTGGTGGGGTACCAGCCTACTGGTATAAACCCTTTCGACTTGCTTTTACCGGGTTCACTCACATCAAATACTGAAAGGCAGTTATTATCTGCGTTGGCAATGTAAAGTGTTTTCTCATCTATACTCAATGCTACACCATTAGAAGTAGATCCGCTGGGAGAATTAGGATATAAAGCTGCATTCAATGTTTCGATCACTTTCTGCTGCGCTACATCAATAACGGAAACGGAATTATCATTGGCATTAGCAACAAATAAATATTTCCCGTTTCTGCTCAAACACATTTCATTAGGATTATCCCCTACTGCAATTTCATGTGTGATAGTTCTTTTTTCAGTATCGTAGTACAATACTTTATCGCCACCCCACAATGAGATATACAATGTTTTTTTATCGCTGGAAAGAAGGCAGGTATATGCTTCAGCGCCCAGTGATGTGCTATCCACAAGATGTTTGGTCTTCAGGTCAACGATATACAAGGAATTATTTTCCTTTGTGACCACATATAATAATTCCCGGCTATCATCTATCTCTATACCTGCGGGAGATATTTTAACGGGCC
>CAISDV010000107.1 GCA_903884185.1 uncultured Chitinophagaceae bacterium
AAAGTTTAAAAAGACGCAAAGGAATTACTGATATGAGAAAAATACAACTACTTATTTCTGTTTGTTTATTATCGTTTGTGTTACATGCACAAAAGCCAGCTGTATGGTCAAAAGAAAGATCCAATAGCTGGTATCAGCAACTAGGCTGGGTGGCCGGAAGCAATTTTCTTCCCAGCACTGCCATTAATCAACTTGAAATGTGGCAGAAAGAAACATTTGATACGGCTACGATCAATCGTGAATTGGGATGGGCTGAAAATATTGGAATGCATACCATGCGTGTATTCCTGCATGATCTTGTTTGGAAAGAAGACCCCAAAGGTTTTAAACAAAGGATCAATACCTTTCTTGCCATCGCTTCCCATCACCACATAAAAACCTTATTTGTTTTCTTTGATGATTGCTGGAACGAAGAACCTAAATCAGGCAAACAACCCGAACCTAAACCAGGTGTACACAATTCAGGCTGGATGCGGAGTCCGGCAATGTCTGTTCATAACGACAGCACACAATGGAGCTATTTAGAACAATATGTAAAAGATATCCTGCGAACTTTTAAAAATGATAACAGGATATGGATGTGGGATCTATACAATGAACCCGGTAACAGCGGTTATGGAATGGGTTCATTTCCTTTATTGAAAAGAATATTCTCCTGGGCATGGGAGATAAGGCCTTCGCAGCCAATAAGCGCCGGAGTATGGTTTACACAACATCCCCAACTAAATAAATTTCAGTTGGAAAACTCAGATGTCATTACTTTTCATAATTACGATGATACAGTGAGATTGAAAAAAGCAATAGATACTTTACGCAATTACGGCAAGTCAATTATCTGCACAGAATATATGGCAAGAACCAACAACAGTAATTTTCTTAATAACATGCCTGTATTGGAAAGATATGGTGTAGCGGCTATCAACTGGGGATTTGTGAGTGGGAAAAGTAATACGATCTTTCCATGGGGAAGTAAGGAAGGTTCAACAGAACCTGCAATATGGTTTCATGATATTTTCAGGAAAGATGGAACACCATTCAGCAAAGATGAAATTATTTTAATTAAAAAAATGACTCAAGATAATTAGTCATTCTAAACTCTTTTCTGCCCGCCCGGCCAAGCCATTCGGACGGGTGTTTCGGTTCCCGAAACTTCGGGATCTATGGCAACATTAAAATTATATTTACGACAGCAAAAACTATCGGTACACTATTACATCATAATTTATTTGATTCATGAGCAGGGTAATCATCATCGGCGGAGGAATTATTGGTTTAAGCAGCGCATACTATCTCCAGAAAAGCGGGCACAGAGTTACAGTCATTGACAAAACAGATATTTCCAACACCTGTGGCTTTGGAAGTGCAGGATATATTTGTCCCAGTCATTTTACTCCCATGGCAACTCCCGGAATTGTAAAACAGGGATTGAAATGGATGCTTAATTCAAAAAGCCCGTTCTATGTGCAGCCACGATTCAGCAGAAGTTTAATAGACTGGGGATTGAAGTTCATGAGATCAGCTACCAAAGAAAATGTAGAACACGCAGCCATGCCTTTACTGGATATTGCCATCCTTAGTAAAAAATTATATGAAGAATGGCTCTTAGATCCGGAATTTGATTTTGCATACGAACAAAAAGGTTTGCTGGAAATATTTCAGACAGAAGCCTCACTGGAACATGCCAAACATACTGTGGAAAGGGCACATGAAATAGGATTAACTGATACGCAATTATTAAGTGAGCATGCTTTAAAAGCCATGGAACCACAAACAAGGATCAATGGTATTGGCGCGGTGTATTTTAAATGTGATGCACATATCTATCCACCCAAACTCATGCAGCAACTGACGGCACATTTAGAAAAAGCAGGAATGGTAATTAGGAAGAATGAAGAAGTGATAAAGTTTGAGAACCAAAATAGAAAGATCACAAGGGTCATTACTGGTAACCAGGCGTATGATGCAGATGAAGTAGTGATCGCATCGGGTTCATGGAGCAGGGAGCTGGCTGCCATGATAGGTTTGAAAATTCCATTGGTCGCTGGAAGAGGATATTCCATCACCCTCGAAGATTCACCTTACAAGATCAATTATCCATCAGTATTAATCGAAGGAAGGGTAGCGCTCACACCGATGGATGGGAATAAAATACGTTTTGGCGGCACCATGGAAATTACTTCTACCAACACTCCACCCCGAATGAACCGCGTAGTTGGTTTAATAGAATCGGTAAAACGATTTTACCCCGACTTTGATGTTCCCATTCCAACGATGGATAAAGTTTGGTATGGGTACAGGCCCTGCTCTGCTGACGGGCTCCCTTATATTGGCCGTACAAACAAATGGAACAATGTGATAGTAGCTACCGGGCATTCCATGCTGGGATTAAGCCTGGGTGCAGGAACAGGTAAACTGGTGGACGAGATCATCAATGAATCGCCGTTGAGCATGGATATTGACCCGTTCAAAGCAGAAAGGTTCGGCTGATCATTAAATATCCTGTTAGCAGGTAATACCTACATTCTAAGTTGTATTTTTGAGCCTTATATGGACTGTACTCTAACAACCATCCCATACGAAAAAACTGGCTACTTCACTAAGATCGTGATTGACTATTTGCACGAGAGTCAACAATTGCAGGATTTTTACTGTCACCCGGTATCGTTAAAAGGTGTGGAGGAAGCGGTTGAAGCAAGAAGATCATTCCCAACGAACAGGGTCTTATTGGTAGAAGAGTTAAGAAAACAATATGCAGGTTTGCCAGTTTCACCGAAACAGGAAAAGCATTTACAAGCGCTTCTAAACAAGAATAGTTTTACTATCACCACCGCGCACCAGCCCAATATCTTCACAGGGCCATTGTATTTTATTTATAAGATTCTTCATACGATAAAGACGGCGGATGAACTAACCAAACAATTACCATCTTATCAGTTTGTACCGGTATTTTATATGGGAAGTGAAGATGCAGACCTTGATGAATTAGGGCATATCACTATTGAGGGACAACAACTGAAATGGGAGACCAAACAAACCGGCGCTGTAGGAAGAATGAAAGTGGATAAGGCTTTGATCAAATTGATAGATACTATTCATGGACAAACAGGTATTCATCCATACGGAAATGAACTAACTGATCTCTTCAGGAAATGTTATACCGAAGGCAAATTGATTCAGCAAGCAACATTGGAATTAGTGAATGAGTTGTTCAGTGAATTTGGATTGCTCGTAGTAATACCTGATAACGCCGCTTTAAAAAGAGAATTCAATCAAACCATAAAAAAAGAACTCACCGAACAATTCTCACATAAAGCTGTTGAAGCAACCATTGCTGAACTAGGTAAACATTATAAAGTTCAGGCAGGGGGGAGGGAGATCAACTTGTTTTATTTATTAGATGATAAGCGGGTGAGGATTGAGATTCGAGATACGGGATACGGGATGCTGGATGCGAGATACGAGATACGGGACCTGCCTGCCGGTAGGCAGGATATGGGATTGACGTTTAGTAAAGAAGAGATATTGAATGAACTGGAGAAGTATCCCGAACGCTTTAGTGCCAATGTAATACTACGGGGTGTTTTCCAGGAGACCATACTTCCCAATATTGCTTTTATTGGCGGTGGCGGAGAACTGGCTTACTGGCTTGAATTAAAAAAAGTATTTGAACAGGCTGGTGTGCCATATCCAATATTAATATTGCGTAATTCTTTTCTTTTGATGAACAAACACCAGGAAGAAAAGATCGAAAAATTAGGATTCACAGTTTCTGATATTTTTAAAGAAGAAAGAATATTATTGTCTGAGTTGGTTCAAAGGGAATCTACTAACAAAGTCAGCCTGGCGGAAGAATTGGAACAAGCCAAAGCCTATTATGCTCAATTAAAAAAACTTGCAGGTAATATTGACCAGACCTTGCAAAAGCATACAGATGCATTACAGGCAAAAGCCCTGAAACAATTGCAGGAACTGGAAAAGAAAATGTTGCGGGCAGAAAAAAGAAAATTTGAAGCACAGCAAAGACAGATCAGTAAAATAAAGAATGAGCTATTTCCTACTGGCAGCCTGCAGGAACGGACAGATAATTTTTCTTCTTATTATGCAAGGGTAGGGAAGGACTGGTTACAGTTGTTGTATACATCTTCTAAAACACTGGAGCAGGAATTTTGTATTGTACAGGCAGATTAGTTGTCGAAATGATTTTTCCAATCGCCTTTCATCTTCTCCACTTTCTCTAAGACGGCAGATTCCATTTCTTTTTTGTACGATTCTAAACGGGTAGCTGTTTTCTCATCATTGGTTGCGATGATGGTTGCAGCGAGTATGCCAGCATTCTTTGCCCCATTCACAGCTACAGTGGCAACGGGTATTCCATTGGGCATTTGTAAAATACTCAATATGCTATCCCAGCCTTCTGTTGAATTGGATGATGATTTAACCGGTACCCCGATCACGGGTAAAATACATAAAGAAGCCACCATTCCCGGAAGATGCGCAGCACCACCTGCTCCTGCAATGATCACTTTTAATCCACGTTGCTTTGCAGTAGTGGCATATTCTACCATCCGTTGCGGTGTACGGTGCGCAGATACAACCGTTAGCTCAAACGGAATGTCAAATTCTTTTAAAATATCCGCAGCGCCTTGCATGATAGCAAGATCGCTATCGCTTCCCATGATGATGCCGACTAAAGGATTGGTACTCATACTGGTTGCAATATAACTAAAAACCAGTTGCTGGTTGCCCCTGCCCGACTACGTCATTCAGGCGGGAGTTACCGGTTACTGGTTCTTTACCGGAAATAAAACTGGCAACTTCCTAATTAATATCCTTCCCTTCTTTCAACAACCCTATCAATCTTTGTATATTATCCGTATTCAATTTATTCGGCGATTTAGGCAAAGCCTTCTCAGCAAACTCTAGCGCCTTTTTATAATCGCCGATTGCAGAATATCCTCTTGTCATACCCATGAGCGTTGTAAACTGATCGGGGTTCTTGGTATAATTCATCTGGAATACTTCAAAAGCTTCTTTTCCTTTTTTCTGCTGAAGCAGTGTCCTGCCATACTGGTGTAACTGGTTCATGTTTGCGAGTGGGGTGGCTTCTTTCATAGAGGCTTTTGCTTCATCCATACGCCCCAGTTTAGCCAATACAGATGCCCTGGTACTTAAACTCAGAAAATTCTTATCGCCCAATGACGGTCCTACTGAACTGTCTGCCCATAATAATGCTTCATTTAAATTAGTATTATGATCCACACACCATTGTGCTGCTGTTTGCCAGGGTTGCCAGCTAAATGCCTTATCAGTCCTTAATTACCTTCTGAAAGATGCCAGTTGATTGGCTACCACATCTGTTTCAATAGTAAATGGAATATCCAGTTTTTCCCAAATAAGATTAACGGTAGCGGCACTTTCTGTTTGATTGGAGAATTCATACTTCAGCCATTCAGTGCTTTTATCTGTGGCAACAGGCTTTGTTGTGATACGCAAAGCATCCTCTTTATCATCATAATAAAAACTTCCCCATGAAGTAGAATTTTTTGAGAAGATCAGTGTGCTTTCATCAGCCCCATAAGCAACAAAAAGACCGTATTTACCTGCAGGCAGGGCCTTGCCATTTACTTTAATATCAGTAGAACATTCAAAAGTGGTGTTCTCATTGGCACCTGCGCGCCATGGCGTTGCTTTGCTGCTACCGAATCCCTGGTCTGTGTAGCCTGCGGGTATTAATTGCCCCCATATTTTTCCTTCACGGCCTTTAACTCCCGGGCGACTGTAACTGATGGTTATATCTGTTAGTCCGACACGCTCACCCACAATGGCTCTTTTATTGCCGCCACTTGGCAGGGTTGTCAGTTGTGCTTGTGTTGAAAGGGTTGCAAAAAATGCAACCAGTAATAATAACTGTTTCATGTGCAGTGGTTTTAGAACTACAAGCTAATAAGGTTTTTGGCGGGAGAGTAGCGGAATGTGACTAATGACGGATAAAAAGGATGAGTGGCATACCTACGAGAATACATATTTTTTAAGAAAGGCCTCCGAATTGAGCACTTCAATACCTGAGAAGTAAAAATCATCTGTATCTTCTGTAATGATGCATTTACAACCGGCCCTTACTGCCGCATAATATTGCAGCCCATCTTCAAAATCGTGTATCTTTTTATTATGGGCAGCTTCGTAAATATCATCCTGTTTGCTTTCCGCGATTTTTAATTTTTGAGAAAGAAACTGCATTTTCTTTTTGGCAGCATCCTGCCCGCTTTTTTTTGAAGAGAAGTAAAAAGCAATGGCTAAACTGAGGGGAGTTGTGTATAATTGAAAACGCTTGTCCTCCGTAAGGCCTAATACCCTTGCAGAATAAGTGAAAATTGGATATTCCTTATTGACTACGGAAACAATAATATTGGCATCAAGAAAAAGGTTCATTTCTTTTTCTTCTTTCCAGATTCGTAGAATTCTTTTTTCTGAGCTGCCTTTGTTTTACGGGTGATAACATATTCTGCCTGGCCTTCAGATACCATGTTTACCCAATCAGTTAAGGGGAGGTCTTCGAGTGAATAGAAATGGCTCTTTGTGAGCTTGCTGTATAAATATTCTGTAAGCCTTGATAAGCTCATATTGTGTTTCTCGGCAAACTCTTTGGCGCTGTCTATGACATCGGCATTAAAGCTTAAAGTGATTTTGGCATCCATACAAATATGTTTATACTACAAATATAATATTTTTATACGTATAAACAAAAAACTTACCCCGCCAGCAAAGTATTATGCATAATGAGAAATGCTATTGAGAAATAAATGATCAACCCGGTTACATCCACCAGTGTTGCTACAAATGGGGCGGATGAGGCTGCAGGATCGGCGCCTAATCTTTTTAATACCAGCGGCAACATAGAGCCGGCCAGTGTTCCCCATAAAACAACACCTGTCAATGCAAAGAAAACGGTGAAGCAAACCTGCAACCATTCCGTTCCATAATTGTACCAGCCAAAGCGCTGCCATAAATATATTCGCAGAAAACCAACTGCACCAAGTATCAACCCCAATATCACTCCTGAAATAAGTTCTTTGCGCATCACATACCACCAACTGCTGAAACGAATTTCACCAAGGGCCATTGCCCTGATGATAATAGAAGATGCTTGTGAGCCCGAATTACCGCCGCTTGAAATGATCAACGGAATAAACAATGCCAATACCACAGCTTTACTGATCTCTCCTTCAAAATGCCCCATGGCAGTAGCTGTTAGCATCTCACCGAAAAACAGAATGATCAGCCAACCAGCCCGTTTTTTTATAAGGTTTACAAATGAGATGGAAGTATAAGGTTCATCCAGCGCTTCCGATCCCCCCATTTTCTGAATGTCTTTTGTGTTCTCTGTTTCAGCCAAACGCAACACATCATCAATCGTAACAATTCCGATGAGTACAGATTTATCATCGGTTACAGGTAATGCAAAACGGTTATTGGTCCGGAAGACTTTAATAGTATCTTCCTCCTTATCCGTTACTAACAATGAAAGGAATTTATTATCCATCACTTCGCTTACTTTCTTATTCCTGTCCACAAATAAAAATTCCCTGATCCTGATATCATCTATCAAAACACCGTTATCATCAATCACATAGATCACATTTACTGTTTCAGAATTTTGCCCGTTTGCTTTGATATAGTCAAACACATCCTGTACACTCCATTCTTTTTTTACTGCTACATAATGCGGTGTCATCAATCGCCCCACAGTATCTTCAGGATATCCCAATTGCTTTAACGTAGAGGTTCTTTCTTCGGGATCCAATAACTTAATGAATTCATTTACCACGCGTCCGGGCAGCCCTTCTAAAAAAGTAGTACGGTCATCATCCGGCATCGCATTCAGTAATTTTGCCGCTTTCTGGTGATGAATATTGTTGATGATCGTATGCTGCAATTTGGGTGTTAGCATCTTCAGGCATTTTAAAGCCAGGTAGTCACCCAATACTTCAAATATTTTTATCTTTTCCTCATCAGGTAATTGATTCAGGATAGTAAGCAGTTCATCAAACTTCAAATGATTCACATATTTTTCCAATTGCTGGTCGTTGCTGCTGTCAATACAGGACTTGATTTTTGCGAGATGATTCATGAGGGAAGAATTGAAGAGTGAGAGAACGAATACTAAGCCAACTGCCTTTTGTACATCTGTACTGCATTTTCATAACCCAGGTAAATGGCATCGCAAACAAGTGCATGGCCAATGCTTACCTCGTCTAACCAGGGGATATGTTTACTAAAATATTTAAGGTTGTGCAGGTCAAGGTCATGCCCTGCATTCAATCCAATACCCAGTTCCTTTGCTTTCTGTGCAGCGACAATGTAGGGCTGTATGGCATGCTCTTTATTTCCGGATGCAAACTCTTTGGCGTATCCTTCGGTATACAATTCAATTCTGTCTGCCCCTGTTTTTGCAGCACCCTCCACCATTTCAATAACGGGGTCAACAAAAACAGAAACACGGATACCTGCTTTTTTGAAAATAGAAATAAGGCCAATGAGTTGTTCTTTATGCTTAACCGTATCCCAACCATGATCACTTGTTAGTTGCCCCAAAGCATCGGGAACTAATGTAACCTGGTGTGGCTGTATTTCAAGAACGAGGTCAATGAATTTTTGTTCAGATGGATTGCCCTCAATATTTAATTCGGTAGTGATGATGTTTTTGATCTCACGCACATCATTATATCTAATATGCCTTTCATCGGGGCGTGGGTGCACAGTTACTCCATCAGCACCGAAGCGTTGTGCATCAATAGCAGCCCTCACTACATCAGGATTATTACCGCCTCTTGAATTGCGCAGCGTAGCAAATTTGTTGATGTTCACACTGAGTTTTGTCATGCTGCAAATTTACGCCTGTTTGTTTGCCTTTGGCACAAAAAAACCTGCTGATAAATACTCAGCAGGTTATAAATTATATACGATCAGATTAATGCCATACAGCAAGGATAAGCCCTGCAATAGCCAGTCCCACTGTCTGGTAACCGCTATCAATAAAATACAAGCCTATTGGTTTTTTAGTGTACAGGTAGCCTATACAAATAGCAGTACTGCTAAAGCAAAGCCCTATTATTATACCAAGCTTAACACCTCCGAGCACACTCATTGCAGGTAAAAGCGCCATGAGGCCGGCAAGACAGGCGGTTTGAATAAAAACAAAAACAAGACAGAAAAACATCATCATACCCATGCCCTTTTTTGCATTAGGGTCATTTGAATCCATCTTGATACCGTGCATTTCTGTCCACTGTTTTGCGAACATTACCGGGCTGTACCAAATGGCGCCTAAAGAAAAATAAGCAAGTGCAGCTACCAATACGTGGAGCCAATTAATGTGCTCTAAAGCTTGACTGATCATTTTAGTTGGTTTTGGTTAATGAAACAATGTAGAAATATTTTTCCGGGTTTGCAAATTAAGAAAATGGTTATCCACCAACTTTTACAAGAGTAACGCCGTGGGACGCAACTTTTGTGGAAAAACTATCTTTAAAACTACCCAGGTCTTTCTGCCGCCACAGGTCATGCACTTTTTGATTTGCATGTAAACCCAGATCATTCCAGTTGACAGAAACAGAAAGATCATGACCGCTCAAATTAAAAATACCTAAAGCTTTGCTGCCATCTTCCAGTTCTTTCATCCATACCTGAACATTATCTGTTGCTATTATTTGCTGCGCTTGTTTACCTAATGGATCCTGGTCAACAGCTATCACTTCATCATTAGTAAGTAAGTTTAAAGTAAAATCATCCATTTTGCTGATATCACATCCTATTAACAGCGGAGCAGAAAGTAAGCACCATAAACTGATATGCGTGTATTGTTCATCAGGTGTAAGCCTGGTAGGGTGCAGGTTCTCGCCCCAACCTACTTGTCCAACGATCAGCATATCAGGATCATTCCATCTTCCCGGTTTGGCATAAGCGAATTGTTTTGTTTGATGAAACCCAATATTACTCAGGCTTTGCCAGGTATCTTCTATGTCGCCGGTGGTACGCCAGAGATTGCCATTTACTTCAGGCCCCCATTTCCACACATCTTTCATTCCATACTGGCAAAGGCTAAAGACAATATCTCTGGGTTGTTTCTGCAATGCATCTCGCATTACGAAATATGGTTTTTCATATCCAGCCAGCGATGTATCCTTTCCTGCAATATTACCATAGCTGCACCAATCATATTTCAAATAATCTATACCCCAATTGGAATAAGTAATGGCATCATTCAATTCATTTTTGTAAGAACCCAAATAACCACCGCATGTTCTTGGGCCAGGTGAGGAATAGATGCCAAACTTCAATCCATTACCATGCAACCAATCACCTAATCCTTTCATATCAGGAAATTTTTTGTTTGCAGCGATCATATTATCGGGTTGCCTTTTCTCAGCTTCCCATCCATCATCAATATTCATGAATGTCCAACCATGATCTATCAAACCTTTATCTATCAAAGCCTGTGCGCTTGCTTTTACTTTTTCATCACTAACACTTAATCCCCAGCAATTCCAGCTATTCCATCCCATCGGTGGCGTTAGCGCTAACACATCACCCACTTTGATCGTAAGGTCTCTTTTGTCATTTCCTTTTGTGTTGATCACTACTAATTTAATGTGGTAGTCTTTTCTTTCGGTGAGTTTTCCGGTAATGATCCCGGTTTTACGATCAAGCGATAATTCAGCAGGTAAATTCTCTGCTGTATAATGCAATGGCTTCTCTCCGGTAGCTGCTATTTTGTAATAGATGGGAGATCCAGGCCTTGCACCTAAAACCTTTGCCCCATTGATTCTTGGCGTAGCAGGTGGAGGGGGAGTGAGGATATAAGGAAGTGTTTGATTGGTATTGATTGATTTGCCGGTTTGCTGTTCCCTGAATACAGCACTGATAGTAGCTCTCTGGCTGCTTTCCACAGGAATGTTGATAGAGAAATTATTTCCTGCAACGAGCTCTACATCTTTTTTTGATTGAGTGATAAGTGTGTCTGTACCCGGATCAGTTACTACAATAGACAATTTGCCATATATTTTTTTCTGGATATTGTTGACGAGTGTCAAAGTGTTTTTATCATCTCTTGTTGAAGCGATGTGCAGATTCATTTTTACACCATCTATTAGATCCATCATGTTTACAAAAGGGATAGCGCTAAAAATTCCACCTGCGCCGCCTCCATCATACACGCGTACAGCGATCACATTATCCTTATCCCATTGCAGGGCAGGATGTTTGGTTGATAAATGATACTCCCTCGTTTCATTCCATGCGGTTGAATAGCCACCGCTGTTTTCGGGGAAACTTCCTTTCTGCCCGATCTTAACTCCGTTAATGAACACTTCATCCACATCATCTATTTTGGCAAGAAATATTCTGAGCGAGTCTTTCCAATAAGAATTATCACGCAAGGAAGCAGGCAGCTTAAAATGAAAACGGTACCAGGCAAACCCGTTATAATCGGCATATCCCTGTTGCTCCCATGGAGTATTGGTTTTGATAGAGGGCCATTGGCTGTCATCAAATGAAGCCTGGCTCCATGCAGGTATATCCCCGGTCTTGAATTTGGCTGTGGGCAAAGAGATATCTTGCTGTGATGAAACTTGCGTGGAAATAAAAAGCAGGGTTAAAATGAAAATCTTTCTCATAGTGGGCATTTGAACCATGAATGTAGATAAATTTTTTGTTGAAAGAATACTTGCTTTCTTTGTAGCGCAGTCAACCAACTTAAATGAACTATAACTCCCTTGAAGCTTGTTTAAATGATCTTGAAAAGCATGGACACCTGGTGCGGGTGAGGGAAGAGGTTGACCCTTTTCTTGAAATGGCGGCAATTCACCTGCGGATGCATGAAGCAGGCGGACCGGCATTGTTATTTGAAAATGTAAAAGGATCAAAATTTCGTGCAGCATCCAATATTTTTGGAACGATTGAAAGAAGTAAGTTCATTTTCAGGGATACATTTCAATTGGTGCAGGAATTGATCGCGTTAAAAGATGATCCTGTACAAGCATTCAAACATCCGATAAAGAATTTCCGTGCGGGGATGGCTTCACTCAAAGCACTGCCATTAAAGAATCCAATTAATAAGCCTGTTCTTTATCAGCAAATACAGATCAGTGATCTTCCATTGATACAGCACTGGCCAATGGATGGTGGTGCATTTGTTACACTTCCACAGGTTTATACAGAAGATGTTGATGCTCCGGGTATCATGAAATCTAACCTGGGCATGTATCGTATTCAGTTAACAGGAAATGAATATGATCTGAATAAAGAAATTGGCTTGCATTATCAATTGCACCGGGGTATTGGTGTACATCAAAATAAAGCAAATAAAAATGGATTGCCTTTAAAAGTGAGTTGTTTTGTTGGTGGGCCTCCTTCACATTCACTCGCTGCAGTAATGCCTTTGCCTGAAGGGATCAGTGAGCTAACTTTTGCTGGTGTTTTAGGCGGAAGAAGGTTCAGGTATATCTATGAAGATGGATTTTGCGTGAGTACCGATGCTGATTTTGTTATTACCGGTGAAGTTTACCCCGGAGAAAACAAGCCCGAGGGCCCCTTTGGTGATCACCTGGGTTATTATAGTTTACAACATCCATTCCCTTTGATGCGCGTGCACAAAGTATATGCAAAGAAAAATGCGATCTGGCCTTTTACTGTTGTTGGCCGTCCGCCGCAGGAAGATACCAACTTCGGAGAACTGATACATGAATTGGCAGGTTCCGCTTTACAACAGGAGATACCCGGCTTAAAAGAAGTGAATGCAGTGGATGCTGCTGGTGTTCATCCATTGTTATTAGCTATCGGCAGCGAAAGGTACACACCTTATATGCCGGTAAAACAACCCGCAGAAATACTTACCATTGCCAATCATATTTTAGGAACAGGGCAGTTAAGCCTGGCTAAATTTCTGTTTATTACTGCGGATGATACGAACCATCTCACCACGAATCGTGTGCAGGAATTTATGGAGTATGTTTTGAAGCGAATCGATCTTAAGAGGGATATTCATTTTCATACCAAAACAACGATCGACACATTAGATTATAGTGGTGATTCTCTTAATAGCGGCAGTAAAGTAGTCTTTGCTGCTTATGGTGATATAAAAAGGGAATTGTGTACTGAAGTGCCTGCTCAATTGAAAGAACTAATTGGTTTTATCAATCCGCAATTAAGCATGCCGGGTGTTGTTACAATACAGGCAAAAAAATTCAGTGATTACGAAACAGCACATAAAGAAATAGTTGGTTTGAATGAACAATTATATAATGAAATTGAGCAACTTAATTCTGTGCCATTGATTGTTGTTTGTGACGACAGCAATTTTACCGCCGCAAATTTGCGTAATTATTTATGGGTGAGTTTCACAAGATGCAATCCATCTCATGATATCTATGGCATTGGAGCATTTACAGAAAACAAACATTGGGGTTGCAAAGGGCCGTTGGTGATAGATGCACGCATTAAACCACATCATGCACCGCCTGTTGAAAAAGATTCGGTCATAGAAAAAAAGATTGACCGATTGTTTGAAAAGGGTGGGAGTTTAAGTGGAGTGATATGAACTGGTAACCAGCAACCAGCAACTAGCATGCTATCTCCACCCATGTATGATCCGCGAGTAATCTCACAGTAGAAACAAATTGCTTGAAAGGCCCGCTGCCGCCCCATTCCTGCGGTGCTACCAGTGATAAAAGATGAGAGCCATCCTTTCTTTCATACAAATGATATACCTGTCCTATCTGTGGTTTAAAATTGATATTGGCCTCATAGATCATCATGCTTAATTCTTTCCTCTTGCGCAACTCCTGCGCCTGTCTGGCTAACAATTCTATCTGTTGCCTGATCTGGTCTAACTGCATATTTGTTTGTTCTTCCATTGCAGACAGCGCCTTGTGTTTGATCACGCCTTCCCTTGTTGGCCTGATGGCAACACTACCTACTGATGAAGCATAAGGCAATACACTTAATTGTTTATGATAGATCTCTGTATTGATAAAGTTTTCACCTTCTTTATCAATCCCCTTATGCGTCACTTTCATATAACCATTCGGTAATATCTCATTGGTGACGGTAAGAATGGTTTTGTCTTCTTTACTAAAGACAGTTTCAATAGTAGAAGCATTGACGATATTGGATTGAATGGTATCTGCCAGTTCCTGGTTGCCAAACGGATGCAGTTCGCCATCGGGTATGGCATTGTATTGCGTATAGAATGCTTCATTCTCAAGGCTTACCCAGTTAATGCTAATGCTGAGTGCATGCCCGTTCTGGATACTTTCAATTTTGTAATTCCCGCTTTTGGGTGCGGTGCCTGATTGAAAATCGCATTTCTCAGGGAACAATTGCCATGCAGCTAAAAAGTTATATGCCTGTACCATTATCTTTTATCTTAATGGACTGCATAATTACAATAATTCAATGTAACCATGAATTATTATTGATCAATTCAACATTGTTTATAATAACTTTTTTTTGAGAACAAACAATTCTATCGGCTGAAGTGGTTTCCCAAACTCAGGCCCTGCATGAAAAGGCTTCATTTCACCTGTTTTATGATAACCATGCCGTATATACCAATCAATCAGTTCGCTGCGTACTGAGATCACCGTCATTTCTATTGCATCGAGGTTCTTTTGCTTTGCATATTCTTCAGAAGCATTAAGCAGTTGCTTTCCAATTCCCTTTGCCTGAACATCGGGTGATACGGTAAGCATACCCAGGTATAAATGATTGACCTGTTGTTCCAGGTGAACACAGGCAATGATATTTCCTGTTTCATCACAAGCCTTGAGTAAAACTGATCCGGGCCTGCGGAACATCTTCGACATAGATGTTTCATTGGTACGGGCACCAGTAATAAGGTGTGCTTCAGTGGTCCATCCTTTGCGGGAGCTTTCACCGCGGTAAGCGCTGTTGACAAGCAACACCAGTGCAGGAATATCAGCGATAGTGGCGGGAGTTATTGTCATCCGTCAAAAATAATGCAAGAAGGTTATTTAGTTACCAGTTGCTGGTTACTGGTTGCCGGTCAAATGATTCCGGAAAAAGTGAAGTATTCATTATCGGTGATGAGTTTTTCTTAACTGGCAACTGGCAACCATTCTTATTAGTATTTCCCCTTAAAACCTACTTACCCTAAAAATCAATCCGCTCATTCTTCAAAGCCCGCAGCATTTCGCCATAATGCTGTCCTTTAGATAATGCCGTTACCGCTTGTGCAATACGCTTTGATTTGGTGGCAGTGGTTTTAGCACTTTCTATCCAGCGGGTAAAATAATTACGGTGCGAGCCGGGGATCTCGTTGTATCTTTTTAATGCCATTGGTTCATCTGCCAGGCATTCCAATAATTCAGGAGGTGGTTTTATTGCAGCATTATCTGCTTCCAGTTCAGCAACAAGCTTTGCTCCTTTATTTTTTTTGATCCCTTTTCGGATCGTTGCATTCAATGCCATAATAAAATCACCGCCACCCATGGGCATAAGTGCCATACTCTTTACGGAGAGAGCATCCAGCTTGCCTTTTACACGGAATGATTTTTTATTGCCGGGCTTGAGTTGCTGCGCGATCTTAGCAGGGATCTCAATATAACTCCACCCGGTTTTCTCACCCTGTTCGCCAAATTGCAATATAGTAGCAGTGAATCGGACCATGATTGATTATTAACGTAAACTTACAGCGCATTTTTGTAGTTTTATATGTCTGAATATGGCTATCATAAAAAAAATATTGCTTTTATCATTCACCCTGCTTTCTGCAATGGCCGTATTCGGGCAATCGCTTGAAAAGATACGCGCTGATGCTATGAAAGGAGACGCTGTTGCCCAACAGAAATTGGGTACAAAATATGAGTATGCAGATGGGGTTGGACGCGATTATGTTGAAGCAGCTAAATGGTACCGTAAGTCTGCTGACCAAGGCAATGCATTGGGACAAACCGCACTTGGGCTAATGTATGCTGATGGATTTGGTGTTCCGCAGGACTTCAAAGAATCTGTAAAATGGCTTCGCAAGGGAGCTGAACAGGGAAATGCGAGTGCACAAGCTAACCTTGGAGCTATGTACGCACGGGGATTTGGGGTTGCACAGGATTATGCTGAAGCAATAAAATGGTATCAGCTTTCGGTGGCGCAGGGAGATGCTTTGGGACAGTGCAACCTTGGAAAAATGTATGTAGAGGGCCTGGGCGTAAAGCAGGATTTTGCAGAAGCGCTGCGGTTATTTCATTTATCTGCCGACCAGGGAAATAATTTTGGGCAACAGGCTTTGGGGTTTATGTATGCCGAAGGAAGAGGAGTGAATAAGGATTATACAGAAGCCAAAAACTGGCTTTTAAAAGCAGCAGCCCAGGGAAATTCAAATGCCGAAGTAAACCTTGCCGTATTATATGATAAAGGATTAGGTGTTAAGCAAGACTATACGGAAGCGGCTTACTGGTATTTAAAAGCGGCATCATTAGGTAATGCCAGAGGGCAGAATAATCTTGGCTATTTATACCAGACAGGACATGGCGTTGCACAGGATTTTACCGAAGCCGTAAAATGGTACCGCAGGGCTGCTGACCTGGGTAATGTTTCTGCCAAAGGAAACCTTGGAATATTACTGTACGAAGGGAAAGGTGTTACAAAAGATACTAATGAAGGTGCAAAATTGATACGCCAGGTAGTAGCAGAAACAGGCGATGACTTTTTCAGGAATTACCTGAAAGAACATCACCTGTTATAGCCATCAATTATTTCTGCTGTACCAATGGGTAATGGTCGATCGTTTCAAATACATTTCGCGGATCTTGCTTTAAGACACTGATAAACCTTGTTAAAGAATCAGCATATTGTTTTGTGGCAAACATCCTGTCGTGTGCAAGTATCACAATTGCATTTTGCGCATTGGTACCATTCTCAAATTTATCATTCACTTTCTTCACCATCTCGTCAACACTTTGTTTAGGTATGGAGCCTCTAACGCTTTCCCACTCAATATCCCAGCCAATTACTTTATATCCTAGCGAGTCTAATCTTTTGCAAACAGGCATAGTAGATTTAGGCCCCTGCATTTGTCCTTTGCCTACCCATGAATTATTTCCTGGAAGGCGTATGATCTTAACAGCAATATTCATTTCAGATTGATTTTTCAAAAAATCTGAGACTGCACTGTCGGGCATGGCATAGAAATTTTTATACTTATCGTTGAATGCATGTGTAAAGCTGTGGTTGGCAATAAGGAATTCTGGATATGCATTGCGAAGTGAATCAATGATCCTTTTTTTGAATGGCCCCACTTGGTTAAAGCCCACTACAAAGAAGGTAGCTTTTACACCCTGGCTATGAAAGATCTGTTTACAATTAACCGTTCCCGGAGGCTGGGGTGAATCATCCCAGGTAAGAAAAATATATCGTTTAGAACTGTCGTATTTGATAGGCGTACCCGGAACAGGTTTGGACAGGGCAGCTTTAGCTGGATCACTAACTGCTTTATCGTTGCCAGCCTTATTGCCACAACTGGTCGAGAACTGTATTGTGATCAGTAAAATAAAAGCGCAAATACTTGATTTGAGGATATTCATAATGAACGGTTATATCGCAAATATAAGACCCGGTATTCCCGGCATTTGATAGTGTGGGTATCTAATTGCGAATGGAAATATTATGCACGTTGTTATAATCCCCGACAGAATCGTAATCCCCGACAGAGGCGGGGGCTATAGATTAGAAATAATGAGCTATTTACTAATTAGTGCATCTAAAAAAGCCCCGCCATTAAATAGCGGGGCTTAGTATGTTTATAAATCCCTTACAGAGTCGGGGGACAAGTGAATCCCTGACAGAGTCGGGGACAAGTGAATCCCTGAAAGAGTTCGGGACTAGTAAATGCCCGACAGGGTCGGGGGACCAGTGAATCGCCGACAGAGTCGGGGACTAGATTAATATCTATAATGATCAGCTTTGAATGGCCCGGTCTTAGGTATACCAAGGTATTCAGACTGTTCAGTAGTTAATTCATCCAGTTGTGCGCCCACTTTTGCCAAATGGAGGCGTGCCACTTTTTCATCAAGATGCTTAGGCAATACATAAACTTTGTTCTCGTAGTTTTTGTAATTGGTCCACAATTCTATCTGAGCCAAAGTCTGGTTAGAGAATGAATTACTCATTACAAAAGAAGGATGCCCTGTTGCACAGCCTAAGTTCACCAAACGGCCTTCAGCGAGAATTATGACATCTTTTCCATCAATATTATACAGGTCAACCTGTGGTTTGATGGTATCTTTTGTATGGCCATAATTTTTATTCAGCCAGGCAATATCAATTTCAATATCAAAGTGGCCGATATTACAAACGATCGCTTTGTCCTTCATCAAGCGGAAATGTTTTTCAGTCAACAGATCGCGGCAACCACTTGCTGTAACGATGATGTCGGCTTCTTTCACGCCATCGATCATTCGTTTCACTTCAAATCCATCCATAGCAGCCTGTAATGCGCAGATAGGATCGATCTCGGTAACGATCACACGGCAACCTGCACCACGAAGAGAGTTGGCAGAGCCTTTACCCACATCACCATAACCACCTACTACAGCTACTTTGCCTGCCATCATTACATCGGTGGCACGGCGGATAGCATCTACCAGGCTTTCCTGGCAACCATATTTATTATCAAACTTGGATTTTGTTACGGAATCATTCACGTTGATAGCCGGGATAGGTAAAGTGCCTTTCGCCATTCTTTCATACAAACGATGAACACCTGTTGTAGTTTCTTCTGACAAGCCTTTGATATTCTGTATCAGTTCAGGGTATTTATCAAACACCATATTGGTAAGGTCGCCACCATCATCCAGGATCATGTTCAAAGGACGATCTGCACCACCAAAGAATAATGTCTGCTCAATGCACCAATCAGATTCTTCAGTCGTTTGTCCTTTCCAGGCAAATACACCAATACCTGCAGCGGCAATAGCAGCAGCAGCCTGGTAGATCG
>CAISDV010000108.1 GCA_903884185.1 uncultured Chitinophagaceae bacterium
TTCAAACCACAAAATAAAATTTTATAAAATCTTTTTAGATTTGTGGACCTGCTGTGCTGTAAAGGAGTCCAGCGACTCTGAATTTTATACTAACGAATGTTCGGTTTGCCTTTTTCCTGAGCCACTGTGCGTATCTTTGCTAAAGAATATGGCAAAGAGTAAAAAAACGGAGGAGGTGAAAGAACCATTGCATAATGATGAATTCATAGAAGTATTTGGTGCAAGGGAACACAACCTTCAGAACATTGATATCTCCATTCCTAAAAACAAATTAGTGGTTTTTACAGGAGTAAGTGGCAGTGGTAAATCTTCCCTTGCTTTTGATACTGTTTATAACGAAGGGCAGCGCCGTTACATGGAAAGTTTCAGTGCCTATGCGCGGCAATTTATGGGTGATATGGAAAGGCCTGATGTAGATAAAATTACCGGCCTCTCACCAGTCATCTCCATCGAACAAAAAACAACCAATAAAAACCCACGTTCTACTGTTGGTACGGTTACAGAAGTATATGATTTTTTCCGTTTGCTGTTTGCGCGTATAGGTGAAGCATATAGTTACAATACCGGAAAGAAGATGGTGAAGTTCAGCGAAGAAGAGATCGTAGAAAATATTTTCACAAAATTCAAAGGAAAGAAGATTATGTTGCTGGCGCCATTGGTACGCGGGCGCAAAGGGCATTACCGTGAACTGTTTGAAGACATTCGCAAAAAAGGTTTTGTAAAAGTGAGAGTGGATGGGGAAGTGATGGACATTACTGCTAAAATGCAGGTGGACAGGTATAAGATCCATGATATTGAAGTGGTGATCGACAGGTTGCCGGTAACAGATGATATGCGCGTGAGAGTGAGCCAGAGTGTTCAGCAAACAATGAAAATGGGAAAGGAGTTGATGTTTTTGTTGGTAGATATGGATACCACACCGAAACAGAAAGGAGCCAAAAATCTATTCTCATCAAATGAAAAAAAAGATGGATTCCTTGTTCAATATTCCAAGCAATTGATGTGCGAAGATTCAGGAATCAGTTATGAAGAACCTTCTCCCAATGCATTTTCATTCAACTCACCTTATGGTGCTTGTCCAACATGTAAAGGTTTAGGAAATGTATATACAGTAAGCCTCGAAGCGATTCTTCCTGATAAAAAATTATCTATTAAAGAAGGAGCTATTGCACCATTGGGTGAAGAGCGGGAAGCATGGATGTATAAAAGGGTAGAGCAGCTGGCCAAAAAACACAAGATCAGCTTAGACAAACCGATCAAGGACCTGCCCTCAGGTTCATTGAATGTTTTACTATATGGAAATGCTGCAGGTACCACTGATGATGAAGTAAGCAATTTTGATGAAGTACCCGAAGCAGAATCTTATGAAAAAGAATTTGAAGGGATCATCCCCATGCTGAAACGCTGGTTTGCAGGAAGTGGCAGCAGTGAGGTCTTACGCGATTGGGTAGAAAAATTTATGGTATTGAAAGTATGTCCCGAATGTCATGGAGCGCGGTTAAAAAAAGAAAGCCTGTGGTTTAAAGTAGATGGAAAAAACATTTCAGAATTAAGCGCATTGAATATTGACAAATTAATGCATTGGTTTGATGGGATTGAAAATCGGTTGAATGAAAGGCAGAACACTATTGCAAAAGATTTGCTCAAAGAAATAAGAGAAAGGCTTGTTTTTTTAATTGATGTTGGCCTGACCTATCTCTCACTCGACCGCCCCTCCAGAAGCCTGAGTGGTGGCGAATCACAGCGCATACGCCTCGCAACTCAGATAGGTTCTCAACTGCAAGGCATCACTTATATTTTAGATGAACCCTCTATTGGGTTACATCAAAGGGATAATCACCGTTTGATACACGCATTGAAGAACCTGCGCGATATGGGCAACAGCGTTTTGGTAGTAGAACATGATAAAGACATCATGCTTGCATCTGATTACCTGGTTGATATTGGTCCTCGTGCCGGTAAATACGGCGGGCGTATTGTTGCAGAAGGAACGCCAAAAGAATTTCTAAAATCAAAATCAGAAACCGCGCAATACCTCAACGGCGCAGTATCTATTGAAGTGCCAAAAGAAAGAAGACAGGGCAATGGTAAATTTTTAGAATTGAAGGGAGCTAAAGGGAATAATTTAAAAAACGTAGCAATAAAACTTCCTTTGGGTGAGTTGATCGTGATAACAGGCGTCAGTGGTAGCGGCAAATCAACTTTAATAAATGAAACATTGTATCCTTTGCTTGCCAAACATTGTTACGACAGCAAGGGTATGCCAATGGAATACAAATCTGTAAATGGTTTGGAGAATATTGATAAAGTGATAGAGATAGATCAATCACCAATAGGGCGCACACCACGAAGTAACCCGGCAACGTATTGCGGATTCTTTACAGAAATAAGAACTTTATTTGCCGCAGTACCTGAAGCAAAGATCCGCGGATACAATGCAGGGCGTTTTTCTTTTAATGTAAAAACGGGCCGCTGTGATGTCTGCGAAGGTGGCGGCATGCGCGTCATAGAAATGAATTTTCTTCCAGATGTGTATGTGCACTGCGAAAAATGCAATGGCAAAAGGTACAACCGTGAAACGCTCGAGATCCGGTACAAAGGCAAATCCATCAGTGATGTTTTGGATATGACGGTGGATGAAGCCTGCGATTTCTTTCAGGCGGTTCATTTTTTATACCGGAAAATAAAAGTGTTGCAGGATGTGGGGTTAGGATATATTACACTCGGGCAATCTGCTGTAACCCTGAGTGGGGGGGAGGCACAGCGTGTAAAGCTGTCAACGGAATTAGGGAAAAAAGATACCGGAAAAACTTTTTATATTTTAGATGAACCAACTACCGGGCTACATTTCCAGGATATCAAGTTATTGATGCAGGTATTGAGTAAATTGGTGGACAGGGGCAATACGGTCCTGATCATTGAACATAACATGGATGTGATAAAGATGGCAGACCATTTGATAGATCTTGGGCCGGAAGGTGGTGATGGTGGCGGACGAATATTATTTGAAGGAACACCCGAGCAAATGATCGGGAATAAAGAAAGTCACACAGCCAAATTTTTGGAAGTTGAATTAAAAGCATGAGATGAATAAAGAGGATCTTGATATGAGCGGGATGCCCGACTGGAGGGATGATGACTTTGAACAGGAGGAGGGCGAAGAATGGAAACCCGATCCTGCAAGAGAGGCATGCAAAGCGTTGTACCAGCAATGGAAGACGATCGTGATGATGATGAAAGGCGCACTCGATTCCATGAACACAGATAACGGAGATGAACTCAGCAAAGATTACAGTGAAACGGAAAAAGATATTTTATTAAACGATGCTTATATAACAGGCGTAAAAATTCTGAGCTCTGAAACAGGAGGTCTGTATATCATTCGCATGGAAAATGCATCTATCATCCGTAAGAATGCGCAATCAATCAAATCCGCTTTACTCGGAATGATGATAGATCAAATGATAGAAGAGCATCATGGACATGCAATAAGAAATGAGATTGACAAATTTCGGGAATTGTTTAAAGTATGGGTATCCAACTTTCAACGAGATGAGTACGAAGATGAATGGGGGCTATTTATTTAAAACATTTCACGCAAAGGAGCAAAGTAAATTAAGGCGCCAAGAATTTACTATATATTAAAAGCTTTTCTTGGTACCACTGTGCCTAATATTGATAGTAGCTTTGAATTCATCTAGCTATTCCTGAAATTTCCCTTTGCGCCTTTGCCCCTTAGCTCCCGAAGCTTCGGGATTTGCGTGAAACCTTCCTTCACCATTTCAATATGATCAATCCCATCCTCATCATATATCTCGCTTGTTTGTATAAATCCTAATGATTCATAAAATTTCTTCAGCCGGAATTGTGCACCCAGTTTAATAGGCCCGTTGCCAAACAATTCATAACATTTTTCAATCGCGATATTCATCAACTCTCTTCCTGCACCTGTACCACGATGTGCAGGCGAACTGATCACCCTTCCTATAGACATTTCGGGATATACTTTTCCCGGCGCGATCAGCCTGGCATAAGCCACGAGGTTTTCCCCATCCCATCCTGATAAATGTGTACAGAACTGGTCTTTGTTATCCATATCGAGAAAGACACAGGTCTGTTCTACCACAAATACCTCGCTTCTTAAACGGAGTATGGCGTATAAATTAACCAGGCTAAGGTTTTCAAAAGGCTGGCATTTCCAGGTGAGTTGCAGACCGCTCATTTTTTACAGGTTATTTAGGAGTTGTAAAACTACTGTCTTCACAGGCAAAATAAATGGCAGTACGGTATTTATTTTGCAACTTTGCGCCAGTTCGAAAAGAAGACTTAAAAGCTGAATAATAACATGCAAAAAAAAGTTGCCATTATTGGTGCAGGCCCGGCGGGATTGACCGCAGCTTACTTATTGGGGAAAGCAAAACAGGAAGTGGTGGTATTTGAAAAAGACCCTCAATATGTTGGCGGTATCTCCAGAACAGAAACGTATAAAGGCTACAGCTTTGATATTGGGGGGCATCGCTTTTTTTCCAAGTCAAAAGAAGTGGAAGATTTCTGGACAGAGATATTAGGTGATGAAATGCTGGAACGCCCGCGCAGCAGCCGGATCTATTACAACAAAAAATATTTTTCTTATCCATTGGTGGCAATGGATGCTTTGAAGAAATTGGGAATTATTGAAAGCGTATTGTGCGTGCTGAGTTATTTAAAAGCACGCATGTTCCCGGTAAAGAATCCACAGAACTTCGAAGACTGGGTGAGCAACCAGTTTGGAAAAAGGTTGTTCAATATCTTTTTTAAAACATACACAGAAAAACTCTGGGGGATACCGTGCAAAGAGATCTCTGCCGACTGGGCTGCACAGCGTATCAAAGGATTATCATTAAGCAGCGCTATCTGGAATGCATTGTTTCCATCAAAAGGGGGTGGCGATAAAGACAAACTCATCAAAACACTGATAGACTCATTCCGTTACCCAAAGAAAGGACCGGGAATGATGTGGGAAGTATGCCGGGATAAATGTTTGGCAATGGGGGTGAAGGTTGAAATGAATACAGGTGTACAAGAAATACATTACAATGGCAACCACCAATGGAGTGTAAAAACATCAGCTGGTAATACATTAGACGGATTTGATTATGTATTGTCCTCTGCGCCCATGCGGGAACTCATCGCTTCTACTTTTCCAAAAATGCCTGATGCCGCTTTTCATGCAGCACAGCAATTAAACTACCGCGATTTTATTACCGTGGTATTGATCTGCCGCGACAAAGATGCATTTACTGATAACTGGATATATATTCACGATCCTTCCGTTAAAGTGGGACGTATACAAAATTTTAAATCATGGAGCCCCTACATGGTGCCTGATCCTGAAATGGCCTGTTATGGGTTAGAATATTTTTGTTTTGAAGGAGATGGTCTATGGACAAGCAGCAATGAATCATTGATAGACCGTGCAAAAAGTGAAATTGAACAGATCGGTTTGGTGAAAGGAGAGAATGTAGTTGATGGATATGTAGTGCGCCAGCCCAAAGCTTATCCTGTGTACGATCATTTTTATAAAGCCAACGTAGGAGCAGTACGCGATGCGCTGAAAGACTATCCGGGCTTGTATTTGGTAGGAAGGAACGGAATGCACAAATACAATAACCAGGATCATAGCATGATGACAGCTATGCTCGCCGCAAAAAATATTATTGCCGGCAAGGAAGTGTATGACCTCTGGGATGTAAATGAAGATGCCGAATACCACGAAGGTGGCTTACGCGGTGCGGAGGAAAGTGGGAAGGTTGCTGGGAGGATGGTTCCGCAGAAGTTGAACTCATAAAATAAACCCCGAGGATTTTTAAAATCCTCGGGGTTTGGTTAGCTACTTCTTCTTTGGCAGTTTAGGAAAGCCAGTTTTTCTCAACTTTTCGTTCGCCTTTTTCAATTTTTCAGGAAAAAGCACAACATTATCATATTTATTTAATGCAGGGTCAATGCGAACGACTGGTACCTTCTTTGCACTTATTTTTTTGGGTTTTGATTCCTTTAAATATTTTCTGAATGTTGTTGAATATCTGTCGCCAAACCATAGAATCTTAATATCGTTGAGTTTTATAGTAGTAGGTTTCTTATCTAGTTTCCCTGTTGGGCTATAATTATGAATGCTTACACTTGTTTTTGTAACCCTTTTAATAGATCCAATAAAAAAATCCAAGTAATCTTTGTTTACACTTTCAATAATAACGTGATAGTCATATTTTCTTAGATCATGTATTATGCTTGTCCAACTTCTAAGAATAATATTCTTGTCAATGCCATAAGTTGTATCTAAAATTCTTTCTGCTTTTAGTATCTTTTTTTTAAACTTATCATTTTTATTACATCTTATACTGTCGTAGTCATCCATTCTGATTATGGCATATCCGTCAAGTATAAAATCATATTCAGGTTGTATCAACAAAAATCCTTTGGACATTTTCAAAATAAAGCCTGAAAGAATTTCTTCTTTATCGCAAATTGTTCTGAATATCTTAATATACTCCTTGTTGTCAAGATACTTCTGTAACAATTTATTATACGTCTTAATTTTTTCTTTTGTTGTCATTCAGCCATCAGTTTAAACTTACTCAAGCTTTCAGAGTATAAATGACCGGTAAAAGGTAACCAGCACCTGGCAACCAGAAACTATCTCCCCACAGCTGGCACCACCGGCAAACTCTCATTTCCCGCTTCTCCAATGGCCTGCACAGCAAAGAAATAATTGTCCTTTGAATAAGGCAATTGCATGGTTAACTCCTTTGTAAAAAATTTCTTCTGCCAGAAAGCGCTGGTAGTTTCGCGCATCATAACATAATAGCCTTTCACTTTACCTGTTTTTGGTGCCTGCCAGGAAAGGCTGGTGTAATTGCTTAATCTTCTCACTTCCACTCTCACATCCTGCGGCATAGAAGGCGCTTTGGACAGGTTGGCCAGGTTAGAAAGGTTCATAGCAGTATTTTTGCGCAGGTATTCAAAATCCATGAATTCGGGAAGATCGCCGTATTGCAATCCGTTCTCCTTGCGCACATCCTGGTGCTGGTGATAATAATTTTCATTCATTTCTGTGATACGTACTGCTGCATATCCATTTAATACATAAGGAGTATGATCGCCGCCGCGTAGGAACCTGTCGTTGCGATAGATCATCACCACTTCCAGATTTTCTACATAACGTTCACCGATCTCTTTTACATAACGTGCAAGCTGCCTGGCTTTGCCGTCGTTCTCGAGGCCCAGGTTACGGATATTCGTTTCCACCCTGCCGGTATCAAGCACTGAAAGCCCTTCGCTGAAAACACGGATGCGTGTATTGTCGATGATATTTGTTTCGCTGCTGTTATTGCTGCCCATGATATCATTGTTCAGCACCGCTTCAATATTCACGTTATTGGCTTTTGATTTTTTTGCATTGTACTCAGCGCCTAATAAACCCTGCTCTTCACCACTTACTGTAATAAAAACAATGGTGGCCGGGAAAGAATGTTTGCTCATGACACGGGCACATTCAATCACTGCTGCAGAGCCGCTTCCATCATCATTAGCGCCAGGTGCATCGCCTGTGCTGTCTGTTGGACTGCTGCGCATATTATCCAGATGTCCGCTGATGAGGAATATGCGGTTATCATTAGGGTCTGTTCCTTTTAATGTAGCCACCACATTACCCAATACAATATCATGGCCTACCCTGCGCTTGTCTGCGGGATAAATTTCATTGTCTATGATAGCTGTCAGCCTGCCCCCACTTTGCTTCGCGAAATCATTAAATTTACTGAGTACCCATTCTTTCGCAGCGCCAATGCCACGTGCAGGATCAGATTGTGTACTCAGCGTATTGCGGGTACCCAGGCTCACCATCTTGTAGATATAAGATTGGAGTGAATCACGTGAGATCTCTTTCACCATTTGATCTATCTCCGGGTCGCGGTCAATTTTAACTTGAGCATAAGAGCCGGCAGAAAAAAATAATGCTGCCAATACTAAGAATGATACTTTTCTCATAAGGTGGAGTTGAGGATTAAAGATAGGAGTTTCACGCAAATCCCGAAGTTTCGGGAGCAAAGGAGCAACCCCGAAGTATCGGGGGCAAAGAAACTTAGCAAGACCCTTGGAAATAACTTGGCGCCTTAACTTTACTTGGCTCCCGAAACTTCGGGATTTGCGTGAAATATGCGTGAAACACTACTCATGCACCACCAATACCGGCACAGAACTGTGATAGGTAAGGTTCTTGGTATCGCTTGCCTTGAACAATTTATGCAGAAGAGAATGATCTTTCTGGATAGTAATGACAAGATCAATATCTTTTTCTGTAGCAAAAAGATGAATAGCATCTTCCCTATCAAATAAGCGGATGAAATAAAACTCAGGGTTGAATTCTTTGAACAGATCCTGTAGCGCTTTCTTCTCTTTTTCATAAGATTCAGTTATCGCTACATAATGGTCGCTGTTCACATTTACGATATTCAATTTTGGTTTAAATGTTTTCAGGAACTTTTTGATAGGCTCTACGGGTGTGCTGTAATACGCATTCTGCATATCTGAAGCCAACATCACATTTTTGATATCACTGTATTCAGCGTTTTCCTGGACGATCAAAACCGGACATACTTTTCTTTCAGCCATTTTGAGTGTGTTGCTTCCGATAAATTTCTGTGCCAGGGCAGACCGGCCGGTGATGCCCATCACGATCAGGTTGGCAGCTTGTATTTTCACTTCTTTTTCCAGCTCGTCGATCAAATCGGAACCTTGTTTCAGAAGGGTAGTAATTTTTACAGGATTTTTTTCTGTAAGCACTATCTGCAATCTTCCTAATTCGCTTGCCGCTTCAGCTTCATCGGATGGGGAATTGTACATGTGGTACAGTACCATCGTGAGGCCTTTATGGTCTTTTACCAACTGCGACGCATAATGAGCTGCATTGTAAGAGGTAGTAGAAAAGTCGATTGGAACAATAATATTCGTCATAAACAGTTTGATTTACTATGCCGCAAAATTAGGGGGAGAAGGGGAGCGGGAGAAATGATATTACGGTTAATACCCATATTTTTTCCCCCATTTTTCCTTGAGTGATTTCCTTAGTTCATTCTCCCTGGCATTGTTACCGGGGTCATAGAAGGTGGTTCCGGCAATCTTTTCGGGCAAATACTCCTGCTCCTTGAAATTGCCCTCATAACTGTGTGAATATTTATAGTCCTTGCCATAATCCATGTCCTTCATGAGCTTGGTAGGTGCATTGCGGATATGCAAAGGAACGGGCAGGTCGCCATGTTGTTTTACCGCAGCCAACGCTTCGCCAATGGCCATATATGCTGCGTTGCTTTTGGGTGAGGAGGCGAGGTAAGTGGCACACTGCGATAAAATAATCCTGCTTTCGGGATAACCAATTTTATTGACCGCATCAAATGTGGCATTAGCCAGCAGCAGTGCATTCGGATTGGCATTGCCGATATCCTCGCTTGCAAGGATCAGCATACGGCGTGCAATGAATTTTACATCTTCACCGCCTTCTATCATTCGCGCCAGCCAATACACTGCACCATTGGGATCACTGCCGCGCATGCTTTTGATAAAAGCTGAAATAATATCATAATGCTGCTCACCGCTTTTATCATATAACGCGATCTTTTTTTGTGCCACCGACATGACAAGTTGATCAGTGATCTCTACACCGTTTTTACTTTGCTGTGAATCTGCCACCAGTTCCAGTAAGTTCAACAATTTCCTTGCATCACCACCCGAAATATTGATCAGCGCTTCGGTTTCTTTTAGTGCGATATTTTTTTTCTTCAGCTCTTCATCCTTTTCAATGGCGTGTTTCAACAATTCTATCAAGCCTGCTTCCTGCAATGGTTTCAGCACATATACCTGGCAGCGGCTAAGTAAGGCGGAATTCACTTCAAAGGATGGGTTCTCCGTAGTCGCGCCAATCAAAGTGATGATACCTTTTTCTACTGCACCCAATAAAGCATCCTGCTGGCCTTTATTAAAACGGTGTATCTCATCAATAAAAAGTATCGCGCCTGAAGTTTCTTTTGCAGATTCGATCACTTCGCGTACTTCCTTTACACCACTGCTAATGGCGCTTAATTGGAAATAAGGGGCTTTCAATGTGTGCGCAATAATATTGGCAATGGTTGTTTTGCCAACACCCGGTGCACCCCAAAGGATCATCGATGGAATTTTTCCCTGTTCAATGGCTGCGCGAAGGATGCTTCCTTTGCCGGTGAGATGTTCCTGTCCAACCAGGTCATCCAAAACCGAAGGGCGCATTCTTTCAGCAAGGGGAGTGGAGCTGTTCATAAAGGAAAAGTAAGAAAAAATCCTGCCATTTTTTATTCCACCTGAAACACATGCTTGTACAATTTCAGCATACGGAAGGTAAGGATCACGTGAACCAGGAGAACAATAGATAAAGCAAGCATAATACCAGCCATGTATTTGATTGTTTGAATAGATCTGGGATCGGTTATTTCGGCAGGGACTGCAGTTTTTTGATCTGCTGAAAACTTAGCTAATGCCTGTTTAAATAATTCAGGGTCACTGACAAACATCAACATTCCAATCACAGCAAGTAAACCCAGAAAGACATATATAATTGTAACTACTGCATTTGCCCTTATCCAATCCCGTAATGATTTTTTGCAGGGCTGTGCATTCTTAATTCCCTTTTGCAGAAAAATAAAACTGCAGAAAATATAAATAGGAACGCAGGCAAATATGAAAGTAAAGAGCATAAAAATGGGATTCCCGAATACTTGTATCATTGCAGTTAACGCCTGCAAACCAAAGTAAGCCCCAAATGGCAGAAGAATGTAAGTGAGTACCCTGTAAACCGGTAAAATTTTCATGTAGTTGAATTTCTGTGCCGCAAGATGCAACAATTTTTCTTATTGCTGCTGTTGTCCTGCAAAACCTTCATCGATCAATAGTTCTTCTTTATCAATTGGAAGGATCTCCATCTTAACATTATTCTTTTCTTCAAATACCTGGCCATCCTCATATCCCACAGAAACATATACCGATAACTTCTGCCTCGCAGGCCCTTTAAAACTTCCCTTTACAGGGGTGCAATCGTTGAAATGCTTGCCCACGGCAAGTTTGATATGGGTATTGGTGACCCAAACATTATTAGTAGGATCAATACCTGCAAAACCATGACCGGGTATCCAGGCTTCTACCCATGCATGTGTTGCGCCTTCACCACGCATACCATTTTTATTGGGGCAAATATATCCGCTCACATAACGGCAGGGAATATTAAGTGTTCTCAGTATCTGCAACATCAGGTGTGCAAAATCCTGGCACACACCGGCGCGGACATTCATAATTTCATCAACAGTTGTTTCAATATTCGTAATGCCCTTGATGTATTGAAAATATTTGAAAATATATTCACTGCATGATTCCACTATAGCGGCAACATTTTTATTCCCCTGTTGTAATTGTTCCGCGATCTCTTCAATACTTTTTTGTGTCTCGATATTAGCCGGTTTACTGATCTCGAGCAGTTGCAGGTTGCCGGCCACTTCTTCTCTTAATTGTTGCAGGCTTGTTTGAAAATTAACGCGTAACTGTGATGGTGCTGTAGTGCGGACAGTAAGTTTACTTTCTATGATCAGTTCTTTGTGTGGGGGAAGAAGATTGAACAACCCGGTCTTGTTTCCCCAGTAATCCAAAAATGTGTACACTTCAGGATATCCGGTGATATTGAGTTCCTGCTGCAATACTTCCTGGTCATCACACAGGTAAGGAAATATTTTTATTTCGTTGGAGCTTTCTTTTACCGGCCTGTCGTATTCGTATTTTGTAATGTGGTGTATCTTAAAGATCGGCATACAAATAAATTAAGAATAAGAAAAGAAATGTTCGGCCAGCTGTTTGCTGAAGCTTACCAGTTCTCTCCGGGTTTCGTTCAAATAAGGCTGCAAGGTAGTTTGATCAAGTGATTGAAAATCGGTGTATTTGATCCTGCTTAACAATCTTCCCAATGATCTTGCCAGCGCCTGTTTTTCTTTGTCGTTATTATTCTGAATAGTTTCCTGGAAATATTTATCTACTCTTTTTAAAGTATATAAAACGCTTCTTGTAAAATTTGAATTAAAGAGAACCTGGTGCAATACGTTGCTGGTATGATTGCTGTTATGATAGGTTTTCAAATGCAGCTCATAGCCTGATAATGAGAGCAGGAGCGGGCGCCAGTGCAGCATGTCTTTTTCCTCTTCCAAACTATAACTCACCTCGCTGAAATATTTATTGGTCATTTCAAGCGTAAGCAAGCAACGCTCAATATAACGGCCCAGGCTCATGAAATTCCAGCCCATACCACGCGGCATGGTAGCATCTGCCACACCATTATATAAAATTGAATCAGTGGTCAGTTTCTCAATCGTTTCCATTGCTTCAAAACCGCTTAATTTCAATTCGGTGTGTGGCTGGTTGACGAGATGATACATTTGGTTTACCTGTTCCCAAACTTCTTTGGTGATATGATCCTGTACACCTCTTGCATTTTCTCTTGCACGGGTGATCATTACTTTCAGTGAGTTGAGGTTGGTAGTGTCGAGTAACAATCGATGTAGCGATGCTTCCGTATCATCTTTTAATTGTGCGAGTTCTTCTTTATCACTATTGGTAAAAATTTCCAGTACAGGTTGCCAGGAGAGATGTTCGTTAATGCCTTTATCAAGCAGCAGGATATAATTGGTTGAAGTGGCACGCAACAAGCCGTCACTCCGTTCCATATAACGGTTTAGCCAAAACATCGAATCTGCAATTCTACTCAGCATTTTTAAATGTTTAAACCTTTGTTAGTCCACTACCCATGTATCCTTACTGCCGCCACCTTGTGACGAGTTTACAACAAGCGATCCTTCTTTCAATGCCACCCTTGTTAAACCTCCCGGAACTATCTCAATACCATTTGGCCCACACAATGCATAAGGGCGCAGGTCTACATGCCTTGCCACAAACTTTCCATTTAAAAAGCAAGGCACGGTAGATAATTTAATAATAGGCTGGCCAATAAAACTCCTTGGGTCTTCTTCCACAGCTATTTTAAATTCATCAATTTCTTTTTCTGAAGCAGTATTACCCATCAGCATACCATAGCCTCCTGATTGATTGGTGCGCTTGATGACCATCTTGCCAATATTTTTAAACACATGTTCACGCGCTTCTTTATCACTCATTTCATAAGTGGGAACATTGGGAAGCAAGGGTTCTTCATTCAAGTAATAACGGATCATCGCCGGCACATAATTATACACAGCTTTATCATCTGCAACACCATTGCCCATTGCATTTACAATAGCAATATTCCCCTTCCTGTATGCGCCCACAAGCCCGGGTACACCCAATGCACTATCATGTTTAAAAACCAAAGGATCTAAAAAATCATCATCCACTCTCCTGTAAATAACATGCACCTGTTGCAACCCATTCGTTGTCTTCATGTATACCTTGTGATTGTCTACCACTAGGTCGCGGCCCTCTACCAGCGCTACTCCCATCTGCCTGGCAAGAAAAGTATGTTCGTAATAAGCGGAATTAAAAACACCCGGCGTGAGTAGCACTACGGTTGGATTAGATAGTTGCTGTGGTGCCAGAGACAATAATATCTGGTGCAACAACAAAGGATAATTATTCACCATCCGCACTTTATTGGATGCCAGCATTTCGGGAAATATTCTTTTTGTCACTTCCCTGTTCTCCAACATATAGCTAACTCCTGAAGGCGTTCGTAAATTGTCTTCAAGAATATAAAAAGTACCATCATCACCACGGATCAGGTCAATACCGCTGATATGTACATAAATATCATAAGGCACTTTGATACCAAAGGCTTCGCGGGTATAATGCGGGCATGACGCGATCAGGTCTGCTGAAACGATCTTGTCTTTGATGATCTGCTGTTCAGAATAAATGTCTTTCAGAAAAAGGTTGAGTGCTTTTAATCTTTGCTGGATGCCTTTCTCAACATGCTCCCATTCTTTTGCTGTGATGATACGTGGAATAATATCGAAGGGAAAGATGCGTTCAATGCCGGCATTGTCGCTGTAAACGGTAAAAGTAATTCCCTGGTTCATGAAGAGCTCGCCTGCCAGCCTGTCTTTTAGCTGAAGCGCAGCTACATCAAAATGTTTTAATGCTTCTATCATTTTACCATACTGCTCGCGGACACTTCGCCCATCGGTCATTTCATCCCAGATCCCCGGCGATAAAAGGTATTCTTTGAGTAACTGTTCGCTGCTCATTGCGTCCTGATTTGGTAAAAACAAAAATTGCTTGGCCATAAAAATGGTAAGCAATCGTTCGTTGAATGAATATAGTAAAAAAAGGAATGTACAGGTGGAATTTTCCTGCTTTATGGTTTATTTTAAGTTGAGTTTTATCTGTAATTCTTCAAATTGTTTTTCATCAATGGGGCCGGGAGCATCGAGCATTACATCCCTACCTGAATTGTTTTTTGGGAATGCAATAAAATCACGAATGCTTTCACTTCCGCCCAATATCGAACAGAGCCTGTCGAACCCAAATGCAATGCCACCATGCGGAGGTGCACCATATTCAAATGCGCCCAGCAGGAAGCCAAATTTATGGAGTGATTCTTCTTCACTCATACCCAAAGCAGCAAACATTTTTTCCTGCAGCCCGCGTTGGAAAATTCGGATAGAACCACCGCCGATCTCGTTACCATTTAAGACCATATCGTATGCATTGGCCTTGATGTTAGCGTAAGGATGTTTCAAGTATTCAGCAGCATTTTCTATGACAGGATTATTATTGATCATCACTTCAATATCACTCGGTTTGGGTGAAGTGAAAGGATGATGCCTTGCTACCCACCTGTTATCTTCTTCAGCATATTCAAACAATGGGAAATCAAGCACCCATAATAACCTGAACTCATCATCTTTTCTGAAACCAAGGCGCTTGCCCATTTCAAGGCGCAATTCGCTGGTTGCTTTTCTTGTGCGTTCTTCTGCTCCGGCTAATACTAAAACAAGATCACCCGATTTTGCATCCGCAGATTCTGCAATAGCCTTTAATTTTTCTTCGCTGTAAAATTTATCTACACTGCTTTTGAAAGTTCCGTCTGTATTGCATTTGATGTAAACCAAGCCTTTCATTCCTATCTGTGGGCGTTTCACCCATTCAGTTAGTTCATCGGTTTGTTTACGGGTATATTCACTGCATCCCGGTGCAGCAATGGCCAGAACTGTTTCAGCGCCATCAAATACAGCAAAATTTGCGCCGTCAATTAATGCCGATATATTTTTTTGTGAAGGGAATGTATGTGAGGGAAATTTCAGGTTAGATATCTTCATGCCAAAGCGGATATCCGGTTTATCATTTCCATAATTCCACATCGCATCTTCCCAGTTCATTCTTTCCACTTTATCGGTATAGTCAATCCCTTTTACATCTTTGAATATTCGTTTGATCAGGTTCTCAAACATATTCAGGATGTCTTCCTGTTCTACAAAAGCCATTTCACAGTCGATCTGTGTAAATTCCGGCTGCCTATCAGCACGCAAATCTTCATCCCTGAAACATTTTACGATCTGGTAATAACGGTCGTACCCGCTCACCATCAATAATTGTTTGAATGTTTGGGGCGATTGTGGCAAAGCATAGAATTGTCCGGCATTCATTCTTGACGGAACAACAAAATCTCTGGCGCCTTCAGGGGTCGATTTAATCAGAAAAGGTGTTTCAATATCCATGAAGTTGTTTTCATGGAGATAATTTCTTGTGGAACGGCTCACGGCATAACGCAGTTCCAGGTTCTTCTTTACGGCATTGCGGCGAAGATCAAGGAAACGGTATTTCATGCGAATATCATCGCCACCATCTGTATCATCCTGGATGGTGAAAGGTGGTGTAGCTGATTTATTGAGGATGGAAAATTCTGATACAACAATTTCGATATCACCCGTAGGAATATTTGCATTCTTACTGCTGCGTTCACTCACTTTCCCTTTTGCCTGTAGAACAAATTCACGTCCCAGTGGTTGGGCATCAAGTTGGGCACTCATTTCTTCACCAAACAATAATTGGGTGATGCCATATCGGTCGCGCAGGTCCACAAAAGTGATGGCCCCGAATTTCCTGACTGTCTGTACCCAGCCGGCAAGTGTTACTGACTGGCCTGAATGCTGGTTTTTTAACTCTCCACAAGTGTGCGAACGATACATTTCTTCAATTTACGATGTTAGATGTACGATGTACGATTTGTTCAGTATTTGATAAGGCGTTGAAGTGTGCGACGCAACAATGCTTAATAGTAGTACAAAAGCTTGCTACATCAATACTTTAACGGCTGCAAATATAACCAAACAGGGCGGCTTATAGGGTTTCGAGTTCATTTTTATGGCGGGGCTTCCAGTACAAATAATAGAACGAGAGAATGAGGATACCAATGCCAAAAGGAATGATCGCCAAATGTTTGTAAGTGATTGCCCCCGAAATGGTATCTGCATCAAAATGCATGAACTCGCTGATCATCCAGTATGCATTGGCGGTGATCCAGAAAGAGATGGCCACATTATGACATAATTCCGAAACAAATTGCCTTGTACGGTATGCGATGACGATAGAAATGATCAATGTTGGAAAGATCATGGCAATACCCAACGGCCGCCAGATCATGCACCAGGAAATATCTTTCAGGAGCCAGAATACAATATGCATGTTTTCCATTTTGCGGAAACTGAGTGGAATGCTGTAGGTGGGTTCGGCAGAAGCGGTCTGGCTCATGGCTGTTTTGTTTGGCGTGAGAAATAAAAATAATGAATGATTATATTTTGGCGCTTAAAATCCTTGAGAAACGTTGCACATCTGCCAGTGGGTTAATGGGAGTATTATGAGTGAGGTGCTCCACAAACTGGTGCGCAAAATAAGGAGCCAGTGAACAACCTTTGGCACCCATTCCATTTAATAAGCCTACAGTAGGAATGCTGGGATGCATCCCCACAAACGGGCGACGCTCAATATTGGCAGGACGTTCAGATGCAATATGATCAACAATTTTATATGGAATTTTCAGCCAGTGATTCAATTGTGCTTCTGTTCTTTCCCGGAAAATAGCGGTAGGACCGGGGTCTGTAAAATCCCATTCGTAAGAAGAACCTATCCAGAACAATCCATCCTGCCAGGGTACAATGCTGATACCTTGTTTAAAAATATTTGTTCGAGGAAGGCCGGGTATCTCTGCGATCAATGCTTCGCCTTTCATTTTTGTATAAGGAAGCAGTTCAAAATACGGATTGGTAAACCCGGATACTCCCTCACAGAAAATAATATTCTTTGCTGTAATGTTTTTATAAGTGATGGAACCTGTTTGCGAAACATCAAGGGTTGAGAAATCAAACTTTTCTTCTACAAGCTCATCCAATTCTTTTAATTTTTTTCTCCAACCATTTAAAAAAGGATGCAATTCCACCAGCCAGCAGGGATCAATCTCTCCGGCACCAAAATCATAATTAAAAAACTCAGTCCATTGATCTTGCTCAGCAGGTTTTTTCAGGTAAAAGGTTTCCTCATTCAATCTTTTTTCAAAAGATATTTTCATTTGTGGGGTAGGGTGGAAGTCGATCACATTACATTGACTGATCAATGTTTCTCCCAATTCGCTTCCCACTTGCGTATAAGCATCTACTGCAAAAGGCATGATCTCTTCTATCATCCAGGTGCGCACGATCCTTCTGCCGGTAACGGGATTAATGATACCACTGGCGGCCTTGCTGGCGGAGAAAGGCTGCTGTTCATCTATCACCATCACTTTCATCCCGGCTTTCTGTAAATAATAGCTGAGAAAAGTGCCGCAAATACCCTGGCCTATGATGAGGTGATCTGTTTGCATAGTGTAAATATACCTCACCCTCGTTCCCCGTCCGAACGGCTTGGCCGGGCGGGCCTCTCCAAAGGAGAGGGACGATACATCACGTAAATCTTCATCAGAAAAAGCGGAATGATCGATCTCGTAGCCCTCTCCTCTGGAGAGCCCGTCCGAATGGCGCAACCGGGCGGAGGTTGGGTGAGATCACTCCACTCGAATTTTTATTCCCTCACTATGTGCTCCAAACTCCGGCGCATACATACATTGTATCGTTGCCAGCCCCGCTGAGAATCTGCCAACATGCGTGATGTACAAAGGATATTCAAATACATAAGTTCCTTTGTGAAGATTATTGATAAAGAAATTGGTGCTTGCATCGGCAGTAGCTTCATAATAACCCAATCCATCCTGCCATTTGTACCCGCTTAATACATTGATGGGTTCCATACAGGCCGCGCGGGTATCTTTCAGGTGCAGGTATTCCATATCACGGTCACTTTTTAATTCTATTCGAACGATCACTTTATCACCCACTTTTACTTCATCATTTTCATTGATGGGTGAAAGCAGTTTTCCTTTATCTGTATTTTTTTCAATGAATAATTTTCTGTGCAGGGATAGAGGAGAAGAGGCTTCTGTGATCCTGTCCATGTCCTCAAAATATTGCCAGTAAACACTTCCGTAAGAAATGGATGTATTGGTTGAAGGGAGGCTTGATTGTGTTGTAACGATAATATTACCCATTGCCGGTTTTACCGCATTTGCTTCGATCCTTTTTTTGAAATAGCCTGTGCCTGCTTCTGTTGTTTCATTCGAAGAATTGATACGGTAATCACCCAATTGGATCGTTACCTGTTTGTTATTGTTCAACAGGTCTTCGCCATTTAATAATAATGCAGAACAGGCATCAGCAGTAGCGATGGTTGTTTTCCAGTTATTGGTTTGTTTGTTCAGTATCAGCCATGTTTTCATATCGCTAATATTTTTACTGAGCGCTTGGTTTTTTTCTGTTTGATTTAATTCACTCATAAAGCTGATCACCAGGCTTTGGAATTCAATGGGCGACTGGTACCACCAGTTAGTATAAGTTTCTTTCCAATACATTCCTTGTGTAGAGCTGGCAACCGAATTTTCTGTGATGGAAGGAAGAATATTGCTGATGGCTATTTTTTTATCATCATTCCTGTAAAATATCAATCCTAATAATGCCTGGTTGTAGAGAGATTGCTTCACCCAATATTTTTTTGCCTGTGCATAATAATAATTGTACGCTTCTTTATTAGTGATCGCTTCTTCCGGGAAGAAACTCCGCATATATAAATATTGTATTTGAAAGGAGTAGAGTTGCTGCTCATCCATCTTTGCTTTATAACGAATTAAATTCTGATAATCTTCTGTGGCCTTTCCATCTAAATATTGAAGGGCGTTTTTGATCATGTTCTTTGTTGCATTATCCATAGCTGCCAGCGCACCTGCTTTTTTCAGTTTGCCAATTCCGGTCATGATATAATTCGTCATATACCTGTCTTCATAGCCGCCTTTGAACCAGGTAAATGCGCCGTTGGATAATTGTGCCTGTTTCACTTTTTCAAGCGCCGACTGCATGCTGTTGCTCATTGTTACTACATCAAACAACAAAGCAATATTCTTTTTCTGCTGCGTTTCATTTTCTGCCTGCAATACCCAGGGTGTTTCTTCTAATAATATTTGTTTTAACTCCTGGTTTTTTTGCAGGTTGCTTTTTAAGGCAGTAGTATCGCTCTTCCATTTTTCAAAAACATCTTTGATGCGTGGGTGTTTATTCACGATAAATGACGCCAGTGCATTGGCATAAAATCGGTTAAAGGTTTGCTCAGCACATTCGTAAGGATACTCTATCAAATAAGGCAAAGCCTGAACGGCGTACCAGGCAGGGTTAGCAGTATATTCAACTGTAATATCCTGATGGGTAAGTGTTTCGCTGGTGGTGTTCAGTAATTTGGAAAAAGTAAAATGTTGTGTGGTATCTCCGTTCAATAATAAGGGCATGCTTTCTGTTACCAACATTCGGTTCGTGATCACAGGCAAAGTATTTTCTTCCCCATCGCTGTAATCACCTGCTTTGGCAACGATGCGCCAGGTCAGTGGCCTGTTATAACTGAATGGTACTTGAATTGGGAATTTAATAGAACTGCTTTGCCCTGCGCCAACAGTAAAATATTGCACCGGGAATACATTCACAAACCATCCGTCTACAGAGGTATTAGTGGTAGCGTCTATTAATTCCAGGCTTGCCTGCCCGGTCAATTCTTTATCGCTGAGATTAGCAATTTTTGTAACAAATTCCATCTGGTCGCCTTCACGCATAAATCTTGGTGCATTGGGTTGCACCATCAATGTTTTTTGTGTAGTGATACTCGCGCTTTGTGTGCCGAATGACAGGTCTTTTGTATGCGCCAGGCTCATCCATTTCCATTGTGTCAATGCTTCGGGCATGGTAAAGCTGAAAGAAAAATTTCCTGATGAATCTGCATGTAATTGCGGGAAGAAGAAGGCTGTCTCGGAAAGGTTTTTGCGGATTTGGATATTGCCTAAATCATTTGTGTTTGTGCCACCGCTCGGTATGTGTATATACTCATAGACATTTCCTCTAAAAGGATTAAGGTCTGATTCTATTTGTGCTCCTGCCACTTTTCCTTCTAATGCCTGAGAGGGGGCAGGTTCTAAATTAAAAGTACTTGCTAATCCTGTGACATCGCTTCTTCTCTGGGTGCCGTAGGCAACTACCACCACTTCAGATAAATTTTGACTTGCCCGCTGCACCTGAATATTCATGTAGATGATATTGGTATCACCATACGATAGATAAGCATTCGCTAATGAAGATTCATTTTGGGCTAATTTGTCATAACTTGTCTGGTCATTCAATTGGTTTTGTGAAAGACTGTTTCCGATAGAACTAATACTTGTAAAATGCGGGCCTGGCCTCCACTGACGAGTGTAATACCTGTTAGGCCACATATTATAAGGGGTCTCCCAACTATTTTGCGCAAACTGATCTAAGGATGCATCATACATTCCGGTGAGTAATTCAGCAGCAACCTTTTCTCCCTTTTTTCCACTAAGTGTCACTGTCCATTTCTCATTACTCCCTGGCTCTGTTTTATCACGATAACTGGTATAATGTACGTTTAGTTCCTTGTTTGTCCAGGGTACGCGGATATTGTAAGTGTTGTTATATACCCGGTTATTTTTTACAAATATTTCATGAATTGCAACTCCACCTCTTTCTGCTTCTGAAGGTGTATACGCAATTTGCTCAATGCCTTTTTTTCGTAGAAGAAAATCAAAATTTGAATTGTTTTTTCTTAATGGGGTAAACACCTGTCGCAGAACAAATAATTGGTCTGATGAGCAACCAGAAAAGAATAATGCTTTTTCTCCGGGTTGAACTATCTCTTTTACGGTATAGGTAAAATCATTTTCCGGAACAGGTGGATGGGTGCTATTGCGGTCAAAGACCTCAATATATCTGACATCCTTTACTGGTTGATTGTATTTGTCAAATGCAGAAGCTTCTATACGATAATACCCACTTGTTAAGGGCACATTGTCTAAAGAGAATTCTCCCTTATCGTTTGCATGAATCGTTTTATCAGCTAATATTTCTCCCTTTGCCCAACTTGCGATAGAGTTGTCATTATCATAATCATCAGTAGGAAAAAGCCTGAGATACCTTTCTCTGTTAAGAACAAATTGGTCGGGCCGTTGCCAGTATCTTTTCCTGACTACCCTGCCGGGTGATTCTAAGGGATAAATTTTTATCCCTACATCAGTGGTTTCTTTTTCTCCCGCCATATTTGTTGTGGAGATATTGATATGATGAAGGCTGTCTTTTTCAGCAATTGAAGGGGCAATGATCTGTAAAAGCAAAGATTGGTAAGCAACGCTCACATTGGCACTGTTGGTTCTTGTTTCACCATTAATATCAGTTACTATGGCTTCAACAGAAAAATCAAAGATGGGGCTGGTTGATCTGTCAACTGAAAGGTCAGCCAATGCTTTAAAACTGATAGTAAACTTACCATCTGTCCCTGTTGTCATTTCACCATGTACGATTTCTTGCGAATTATTATTTGGCGGGTTGCCTCCACGCCATACCCATTCATACATATATCTTGCCCGTCTTTTTACATTAAATTTTACCAACGCACCATCTATATTATTACCGGCATAAGCTTTGGCAGAGCCTGTAAGGTGAATGCTGTCACCTAAACGATAGGCACCCTTTACTTTTTCGAAGGCTACATAAAATTTAGGGCGTTTATATTCTTCTACCCTGAAGGAAGCAGAGCCATCTACTATTGTTTCTGTACTCAACCTGAAGTAGCCTGTCAGCACATTCTGTGGAATAGTAAGGTTACTGGCAACTGAGCCAAATTCGTTTTGCAAACAACGAACCGAATCAACGAATTTGCCATTCACATCACAGAGATAGACCCGGATGCTATCCTTTTGGACATATAATTTGCTTTGTCTTGTTTTCTCATCAGTTGTGACAGCAATTCCCTTAAAAAAAACTTTTTGCCCCGGCCTGTAAATGGCTCGATCTGTAAAAAAGAATATATTTTTTGTAATACGATCGCTTGGTTCATTCCTACGCATTACATATTCGTTATTGTGTATATGGAGCTTGTCAGCACTGGTTTCTATAGAAAACTCCAAAGCCCCTTCATTAAGAGATTCATCGAGGCCAAACCATCCATGCGAATCAGTTTCTTTAGTGGATATCTCTATTAAGGAATACCCTCTCCTTGCTCGCTCATAATTTTTCTTAAATATACTCACAGAAGCCCTGTTTATAGGCTCCCCGGTTTCCCGATCTAGTACAAAATAATCATTATTGTTTTTGATATAGCTTAGACCAGATATATAAAAGTACTGAATGGCCATCTGGTCAGCATCCGCTTCAAATTCCTTTGAAGTAGATACCAGAATTGCATATTCCCCAACGGGCAAAGCATCTATGCTAATTTCAGTAAAATGTGTTTGATGATCATAGGTGGCAGGTAATTTTTGTTTAAAGCCTTTGTCAACCGACAGACTTGAAGCGTATTCCCAAAAATCATGATTGATATATTTCGAACGGATCGAGTCATTATCTGAAATATCAATGATGCGGGCATACAGTGTATCTGTGTTTCGGTAAGTAACCAGCGTTCTGAATGGCTTCCCGGGAATATTCACATTTTCTGTTTGTAATTGGATGTTTTTTTGCTTTATTCCTGACAAGAGATTTTGCATGTGAATGTTGCCCAAGCTTCTTTCTTTTGTATTAGGTAGGATCTCACTGATTATCTTTTCTGCTTTAATATAATTGTATCGATGTGTTGTATCACCAAAAGGGTTATAGTCCCTGGCTTTATCGGCATCCATTTTTGCAAATAGATACCATGCTTCGGCTGCATCTGATTTTGAGAACCGGCTGGTAAGTTCTTTTAATGCCGTAGTATAGAATGTTTCTTTGTTTTCAAATACGCCCTGCCCGTTCACCCATTGGATGCGTTCGATATCTGCATCAATCAATGCATCGGGTAAAGGATCGTTCAGGTGAAATGAAATAAGCTTTTGAAATACCTGTAAACTAATAAGCTGACCGGAAGCAGAATCTTTAGATATGAAACGTGTATTTAAAAACTGAGCTATTGTACCTAATGCCTTGCTGTCATCCACTACAAAGGCATAAGAAGGTTTTGTAAAATAAGAATCTCCCGATTTAAAATAATCCAACGCTTCATGTGCAAGGAGGTCATATAGCGTAGGCCTGAGATTTCGTGCATTGCCTTTAATGATGATGGCATCAAAGCTTTCCAGCTTTGTATGCTGAAGAACATCTGCGGCTTCCAACGACTTTAAATAATTGGCCGCAATAGCTGCATGAAAATCATCTGTGCTCCATGTAGCGATATCATCTTTTTTAAGATCGGTGGTATTGCTCCTGTTATAAAAACGGTAACGGTTATTGTTGAAATAGTTCTGAAATAGTTTCGCCTCCAAAGAATAAAGAATACTTTTTGCAGCGGTATTATTGGTATGACCGATAGCATCTTTAACTGTTGCAATACTCCTGTTAGGATTGAGCTCATTCACTTTGTCCTCCAGGCTATACCTGTAAATCAGCGCCTTGATCTGTTGCGCTTCATCATTACGTTGTATGGCTTGTTTGTAAAGAGTGTTTACTTTCTCTAAAGCCGATTTGGTAAGATTGCGCCCTATGATCAATGTATCTATCTCCTTCCACTGCTTTTGAAAAGCAGTATCGGCCTGCTGTGCAGAGACAGTAATACATGACATAAGAAACAGGAAGAACAAACATTTCTTCAGGAGCATGGGCCGCAATTTGATAGTAAAATAAGTTGTTTACTGAGAGTGAGATGCAAAGAGGAGGTTAATTGCACAAATAAAACGGCAAATCGGTTGCCGGTTGCTAGTTACCGGTTACTAGTTAGGATCTTTCGTAACCAGAAACCAGAAACTAGAAACTATTTTTTCAACGCCTCAGCCATCGTTTTACCAATGTCTGCCGGACTAGCCACAACAACTATTCCGCATTCTGCCATGATCTTCATCTTGGCAGCAGCAGTATCATCTGCACCGCCAATGATTGCGCCTGCATGTCCCATACGCCTTCCGGGAGGGGCGGTCTGACCGGCAATAAATCCAACTACCGGTTTTGTTTTATTGTCTTTGATCCAGCGTGCGGCATCTGCTTCCATGCTTCCACCTATTTCGCCGATCATGATAATACCATCTGTTTCAGGATCATTCATTAATAATTCAACCGCTTCTTTGGTAGGAGTGCCAATGATAGGATCACCACCAATGCCAATCGCAGTGCTGATACCCAATCCTGCTTTTACCGCCTGGTCGGCAGCCTCATAAGTAAGTGTACCCGATTTAGAAACAATACCTATCCTTCCGGGTTTAAATATGAATCCGGGCATGATTCCCACTTTTGCTTCGCCGGCAGTAATTACTCCGGGGCAATTTGGTCCTATCAGTCTTGTATTTTTTCCGAGTAGATAATTTTTCACTTTCACCATGTCCTGTACGGGAATGCCTTCTGTAATGCAAACCACCAAAGCAATACCCGAGTCAGCAGCTTCCATAATAGCATCAGCAGCAAATGCCGGCGGAACAAATATGATGCTCACATTAGCGCCTGTTTTATTCACGGCATCTGCAACAGTATTAAATACGGGCCTGTCCAAATGAGTCGTTCCACCTTTATTGGGAGTAACGCCACCCACTACATTGGTGCCGTATTCTATCATCTGTGTAGCATGAAAACTACCTTCCGTTCCGGTAAAACCCTGGACAATTATTTTGGAATCTTTGTTTACTAATACTGACATACTCGGTTGCGCATCACTTTTGTGTGCGGCGCAAAAATAAGAAAACAAACCGCTGTTTGAGCGGGGAGATAAAGTTTAATATTTTAAACCTATCGGCTAAGCCGAGGTAAACACAATGGCCACAAAGGAGACACAATGAACACAAAGAAAGCCCTTGTGTCCTTTGTGTTTCCTCCTTTGTGCTCCTTGTGGTTAAACAAAAACACCCCGAACAAGTGTTCGGGGTGCAAAAACTAAAACTACCGTTATTGTCTATCAACCTAAAAACTAAAACTTATAAAAGAGCCTGCTTTGTACGCCATAGCTGCTGGTAACCCGTAAGAAATACAAGCCATTAGAAAGGAAACCTGTTGCTATAGTAGTTGTATTGTTTCCCTGCAACAATGTCTTCTTCACGCTCCATTTCTTTACTCCAAAGATGTCATAGATGGCAACTTCTGCATCCACATTATTGTTCTTGCTCCAGATCACAGTTGTCATTTGTGTGCTAACCGGGTTAGGGTTGATGCTGAGGATGTTTACATAATCGCTGCCATTGTTTGCTACCGGTATGCTGTCGGTCACGAGTATTTCTACGCAGTATTCATTTTCACAACCCTTTGCTGTTTTGATCTTCATACATACTGTGAAGATGCCTGGGAAGCTGTATTGTTTTACCGGGCTGGCAGTGTTGCCATCGATAGATGATCCGTCACCAAATACCCATCTGCGTTCTATGATGCTGTCGCCATCAGGTACCCATGTTGAAGAACTGTTGAACCTGATTGCTCTTTCAGCAATTTTTTCACTGGTGAACTGTGGTTTGCAATTTGTGTTCGGTGGCGGTGGAGCAATGGTTACAGTATTGCACATCTTGCTTTCACAACCCTTTGCAGTTTTTGTGTAGAGGCAAACATTATAAGTGCCTGGTTTTGCATATTGGTGTGTAGCATAGATGGAGTTGCCTGTCAATGTGCTGGTATCACCAAATATCCATGTGCGACTAATGATGCTGTCGTTTGTTGGTGCAGTGCCTGTGCTTGCAACCACTATTGAATTACCAAAAACTGAATCCCTGAAGCTGGTGTTACATACCATAGCCGGCGGTGGCGCAACATATACGTTTGTGCAGATATGGCTTTCGCAACCTCTTGCTGTTTTGATGTAGAAGCATACATTATAAGCGCCTGCTTTTGCATATTGGTGTACAGGATCATTGGTAGTGCTGCCAACAGTTGTGCTGCTTGTTGCATCGCCAAATACCCAGTAGCGGCTGATGATGCTGTCGTTTGCTGTTGCTGTGCCAATAAATTTCACATTATAGCCTTGTACAGAATCTCTGAAAGTAGCGCTGCAAATAACGGGTGGCGGTGGTGCTATCACTACGGTTACTGTATTGCACATTTTGCTTTCACAACCTTTTGCTGTTTTAGTGTAGAGGCAAACATTGTAAGTGCCGCCTTTTGCATATTGATGTATTGGGTTGATGGCGTTGCTGCCAACAGTGTTAGGTGTGGTGCTGTCGCCAAATATCCAGGTGCGACTAACTACTGAATCACCTGTTGAAACAGAATTCAATCCGTAGAAACTTACGATCGCGCCTTTAACTGAATCCCTGAAATTGGTAGCACATACAGGTGGTGGCGGTGGAACAATGGTAACATTAGAGCAGATATGGCTTTCGCAACCCTTTACTGTTTTTGTATATAGACAAACATTATAAGTACCTGCTTTTGCATACTGATGTGTTGGGTTGATATCAGAGCTACCGGTTGCAGTGCCATTGTCGCCGAATATCCATGTGCGGCTAACTACTGAATCACCGGTTGAAACTGAATTCAATCCATAGAAATTAACGGTGCTGCCATTTACTGTATCCCTGAAATAAGTAGCGCATACAGGTGGTGGCGGTGGAGCGATGGTTACTGTGTTGCACATCTTACTTTCACAACCCTTTGCTGTTTTGCTATAAAGGCAAACAGTATATGTTCCTGCTTTTGCATATTGATGTATTGGGTTTGTTTGTATGCTGCCGGCATTTGCTGTAGTGCTGTCGCCAAAGAACCAGGTACGACTGATCACTGAATCACCTGTTGAAACACCATTTACTGCATAGAAGTTAACCGTATTGCCTTTTACCGTATCCCTGAAAGTAGTGTAGCATACAGGAGGTGGTGGTGGCACAGCAATGGTAACAGTATTGCAGATATGGCTTTCGCAACCCTTTGCTGTCTTAGTGTAGAAGCAAACATTATAAGTTCCTGCTTTTGCAAATTGGTGTGTTGGGTTCATATCAGAGCTGCCTAGTGTAGATGTGTTGCTGCTATCGCCAAAGTACCAGGTGTGGCTAATCACTGAATCAGTGGTTGATACAGCTCCATAAAATTTCACTGTATTTCCTGAAACTGAATCTTTGAAATAAGTAGCACAGATAACCGGTGGAGGAGGAGCGATCACAACTGAATTGCAGAAATGGCTTTCACAACCGCTTGCTGTTTTAGTATAAAGGCAAACATTATAAGTACCTGCTTTTGCATATTGATGTGTTGGGTTAGTAGCAGTGCTGCCCGCTGCAGATGTACTGCTGTCGCCAAAATACCAGCTGCGACTAACTACTGAATCACCTGTTGAAACAGAACTCATTGCATAAAAATTAACTGTATTGCCTTTTATAGTATCCCTGAAATAGGTTGCGCAAACCGGAGGTGCTGGTGCAGGGATAGTAATTGTATAACAAGCTTTGTTGGTGCAACCCTTTGCTGTTTGAATAGCGAGGCAAACATTATATGTACCTGGTTTTGGAAATTGATATGTCAGGTTTGTTAAGTTACCTGTAATAACAGAACTGTCACCAAAATACCATGTGCGGCTTGTAATAGTATCGTTTGATGAAGTACTTGCATTGCTATAAAATTTTATCGTAGTACCTGCAACTGAATCCCTGAAACCTGCAGAACAAACAGGCGCTATTGTTGGTACACAACTTAAAGTAAAATTATTTTCAACTGTAATTGATCCGGCAGCTACATGTGGTGTGTTGATCAACACATTTCCATTGCAATCTTCGGTAGATATTCTTACTATCCTGATATCCACGCTGCAGCTGATAGTATCTATATAATAGCCATTGGCATTGGTTGTTTTTGTATGCTGAACGGTGCAGGCTGCACTGTCAACACTGATCTTTACTGTGCGGTTAGCAGCTGCTGTGCCGTTGCTGTATTGGATATAGCCTTTTACGATTACTGTATTGGCAAATAACTGTGTGGCGAAGAGGCTACAGAAGGCTAAGATGAGGATCTGCGTAAATGTGTTTTTCATGTGGGCATTTTTTGGGTTCCTGTTAACAGATACCCCCCGATTCTGGTTTGTTGCCTGAAAAGGAAAAAAATTCCATTTAGACCCAAATAGCCAGTCCCATTGCTAATAACTTTTGGAAAGTCCTAAACTTTCCAAAAGTCCCCCTACTTTTGCGGCAATCGTACATCGTGCACTTACGTACATCGTACATCACACATCGTAAATCATACATAGAATGGCTTCAACATCAGATATCAGCCGTGGAATGATCCTCAAATTAGACGGCAGCCTCTACAGTGTAGTGGATTTTGGAGAAAATAAGACAGCCCGCGCAGCAGCCAAAGTATGGGCTAAGCTGAAGGGGGTTGATAACAAACGTAGTATAGAAAAGACCTGGAATAGCGGCGAAAACATCTTCCCTGTAAGGGTTGAGAAGAAAGCCTTCCAGTTCCTGTATAAGGATGACAGCGGCTATAATCTCATGAATAATGAGACCTTTGAGCAGATAGCCCTTTCTGAGGAAATGATCGATGCCCCCCAATTCTTAAAGGATGGTGCCGAAGTATTTGTATTCATCAATACCGAAACAGAACAGCCTATTGGCGCTGAACTTCCCGATAAAATAGTAGTAAGGGTCACTTATTGCGAACCAGGCCTGCGCGGCGATACAGCCACCCGTGCCCTCAAATCCGCTACTGTAGATACCGGCGGACAAGTAAATGTTCCCCTATTTGTTGAGCAGGGCGAGTTGATCCGTATCAATACGAAGAATGGGGAGTATGTTGAAAGGGTGAAGGAATAATCAGTGTTAATGCCGACGGAGTCAGGCGACCAGGGCATCCCCGACAGAGTCGGGGACGAGTTTATAGCATCCGCATATTCATCAGAAACCATAGCAAAACAAAAACCTTTGCGTCTTTTTTTACTTTGCGCCTTTGCGTGAAAACTCGTCCCAAGACTCTGTCTGGGATGGTTTTCATATTTTCCCCTGTTTTTATCAAAAAAAGGCTATTTTGCCCCTCATTTCAGTGAAAAATAACCGTTTTTACTCAAAAACCAGCCAATATGGACCTGAAGCAAATTCACGAATTGATCAAAATTGTCAACAAAAGTAATATCGGGGAAATCAGTATCGAAGACAAGGATGGTAAGGTCACTATCAAGCAAAAAGAAGAACAGGTAGTAACCGTAGCTGCAGCCCCACAGCAAGTGTATAATGTAGCTCCGCCTGCTGCCAGCTATGCTCCCCCGGCTACAGATCCTCCCAAAAGCACTGCACCCGCTGCCAAAACAGATAACTTCATTACCATCAAAAGCCCAATGATCGGCACTTTCTACCGCAGGTCTTCTCCTGATAAACCCAGCTTTGTAGAAGTGGGCACAGAGATTAACCCCGGCAAAGTTGTCTGCATCATTGAAGCCATGAAACTCTTTAATGAGATAGAAGCAGAAATAAAAGGCACGATCGTAAAAATACTCGTGGATGATAATAGCCCGGTTGAGTACGACCAGCCTTTATTCCTGGTAGAACCTAATTAATCTTACGAATTACTTGTTTCTTATTTCTAACCATGTCAGCCTGGGCTGACGTATTAGCTAACAAAACAGATGTTCAAAAAAATATTAATAGCAAACAGGGGTGAGATCGCTCTTCGCGTAATAAGAACCTGTCGCGAAATGGGAATCAAAACAGTAGCTGTTTATTCAACTGCTGATAAAGACAGTCTGCATGTACGCTTTGCAGATGAAGCAGTTTGTATTGGCAAACCTGCCAGCGCAGATTCTTATCTGAATATCCCTCATATCATGGCTGCTGCAGAAATTACCAATGCAGATGCTGTTCATCCCGGTTATGGATTCCTTGCAGAAAATGCCAAGTTCTCACAGATATGTGCTGATCATGGAATTAAATTCATTGGCCCAACCCCTGAAATGATCAATGGTATGGGCGATAAGATCACTGCCAAAGAAACCATGATCAAAGCTGGTGTGCCTGTAGTTCCGGGTAGTGGTGGTTTACTGGAAAGTATAGAACAGGCAAAAGAACTTGCAAAAAATAAAGTGGGTTACCCGGTTATATTAAAGGCAACTGCCGGTGGTGGTGGTAAAGGAATGCGAGTTGTATGGCAGGAAAGCGAGATGGAGAAAGCTTTTAATACTGCCAAAGCAGAAGCTGCTGCATCATTTAAGAATGACGGAATTTATATGGAGAAGTTCGTGGAAGAACCACGCCATATTGAAATACAGATCGCAGGCGACCAGTACGGTAATGTTTGCCATCTAAGTGAAAGGGATTGCTCGATACAACGGCGCCACCAGAAATTGGTGGAAGAATCACCCTCTCCATTCATGACACCTGAATTAAGAAAAAGAATGGGAGATGCTGCCATTAAAGCTGCTTCTGCTATCAATTATGAAAGTGTCGGTACCATAGAATTTCTCGTTGATAAGAACCGCGATTTCTATTTCATGGAAATGAATACAAGGATACAGGTAGAACATTGTGTAACGGAAGAAGTGGTGAGTTATGACCTGATCAAAGAGCAGATAAAGATTGCGATGGGTGAAAAGATATCAGGGCAAAATTATGAGCCACGTATGCACGCTATTGAATGCCGTATCAATGCAGAAGACCCGTATAATGATTTCCGCCCTTCACCGGGCAAGATCACTAATCTTCATACACCCGGTGGGCACGGTGTGCGTGTTGATAGTCACGTGTATGCAGGTTATACGATACCACCTTATTATGATAGCATGATCGGTAAACTGATCACTGTTGCACAGACAAGACAGGAAGCAATTGATACCATGTACCGTGCATTGAGTGAGTATGTGATAGAAGGAGTGAAAACAACCATTCCTTTTCATTTGCAATTAATGCAGAATGAAGATTTCAGAAAAGGAAATTTCACTACCAAGTTTCTGGAAACATTCAGAATGAAATAATATCATTGCCATAAGCACAAATAAAAAAGTCTTTCCGTTGGGAAAGACTTTTTTATTTATTATGGTGTAACCAATTAATTATTTGTTACCACCGCCACCTGCAGGAGGAGCACCACCTGGACGGCCACCACCGCGACCTTGTGCCATGATCTCAGATACTTTTTTAATAGCATCAGCAGAAAGGCCTGCTTTTGCCATTCTTGCTTCCCTGGCATCATTGATGACTTTCATCTTAGCTGTTCTTTCTTCAGGAGGCGTATCTCTTGTGATACCTGCAGCAGTCATTGCAGTCCTGTCAGAATAGATCGCAATCACAGAATCAGTCTGAGCATCGGTCAGACCCGCTGGTTTCAATCTTTCTTTCATTGCTGCTAAACGTGCAGCAGGATCCTGCTGGCCACCACCTTGTGCCATTAATGTTGTGAACGAACACGCCACAACAAAAACTACTAATGCAATTGCTTTTTTCATAAATGCTTTTTTTAGAGGTTTTAATTTTAGGAAGGGAAAATTAATAAGAAAAACGGTCATGGGGTACTTTTTTTCGGTGGAAGAGGGGTTTTTTCCGCCCTATTTTTTTCCACCCTGTCCTGTAACCAGCTTTCCTGCTTTTTTACATTTTCTGTGACAATCTATGATACCTGCTGATGAGGAAAGTTTAACCCCGAAAGAGTATTAACAAAAAGTCCTCCGATTTCGGAGGACTTTCGTTAACAAATATGATAATATTTCTATCTGAGGAAAAGTATTTCCCTGTATTTAGGAAGCGTCCAGTTATCATCATTTACCAGGTGTTCCAGTTTGTCTACGTGATAGCGTATCTCATCAAAGAAAACTTCTTTTACCTGGCTGCAATAAGCGATCGCTTTGGTGCGGGTATCGGTCATATTATTCACGATCTTTCTTGCTTCTACCATTGCATTTACTTTTTCGTAGATCACCTGTATATGTTCGCTTACTTCTTTCAGGATGGCCAACTGGCTTTTATATGAACCTTCAGGAAGCCCTGCAGTTTTTAACCCGTTGATATTTTCCAGCAATTCATTCTGATATCCAATGGCTGTAGGAAGGATATGGTTGATGGCAAGATCACCCATGATGCGGGCTTCGATCTGTACCTTTTTGATATATTTTTCCAGCTCTATCTCATGGCGTGCTTCCAGTTCTGAATGTGTGTACACATGATTGCTTTCAAATAAATGCTTCGCTTTTTTAGTGACCATCGCATCCAATGCAAGTGGTGTAGTACGAACATTGGGAAGCCCGCGGCGTTCTGCTTCGTGGTGCCATTCATCGCTGTATCCATCGCCTTCAAACAAAACTTTTTTACTGTCAACTATACTTTTCTGTATCACCTGCATGATCGCTACTTCTTTCTTGTCGCCTTTTTCTATCAATGCATCCACATCTTTTTTGAAATTCTTTAATGTTTCTGCCATGATGCTGTTTAACACGGTCATCGCATTAGAACAGTTCGCAGCAGAACCCACTGCACGGAATTCAAATTTATTTCCTGTGAAGGCAAAAGGAGAGGTCCGGTTCCTGTCTGTATTGTCAAGCATCAGTTCAGGAATAGAACGGTGTATATCTAATTTGAGGATGGCTTCATCCTGTTCATCAAATTTATTGTTTACGCGCGATTCAATTTCATCCAGCACTTTTGAAAGATACTGCCCAACAAAAACAGAGATGATCGCAGGCGGGGCTTCATTTGCGCCCAAACGATGGTCATTTCCCGCTGATGCAATAGATGCTCTCACCAGGTCAGAATAATCATGCACAGCTTTGATCGTATTCACGAAAAATGTGAGGAACATTAAATTGGTCTTGGGAGTTTTGCCGGGGGCGAGGAGGTTTACGCCTGTATCCGTAGCCATGCTCCAGTTATTATGTTTGCCACTTCCGTTGATGCCCGCAAATGGTTTTTCATGCATCAGCACGCGCAACTTGTGACGGCGTGCAACACGGTCCATAATATCCATCAGCAAGGCGTTGTGGTCAACAGCCACACTTACTTCTTCAAATATCGGTGCGCACTCAAACTGTGCAGGCGCTACTTCATTATGCCTGGTACGTAATGGAATTCCTAATTTATATGATTCAGCTTCATAGTCGCGCATGAATGCATAAACCCTTTCAGGTATCGATCCAAAATAATGGTCTTCTAATTGTTGACCTTTTGCAGGTGCAGCGCCAAATACAGTACGGCCACATTGTACCAGGTCAGGGCGTGCATTTGCCAACGCTTCATCAATTACAAAATATTCCTGCTCCCATCCTAAAGTGGCAGTTACTTTGGTTACGTTCTTATCAAAATAATTACAAACATCCACAGCAGCTTTGTTCAAAGATTCCAGTGCTTTTAATAAAGGCGCTTTATAATCCAGCGATTCGCCGGTATAAGAAACAAAGATGGTTGGGATACACAAAGTTTTACCCTGGCCTATCTCCATTACAAACGCGGGAGAGGAAGGGTCCCAGGCAGTATAACCTCTTGCTTCAAAAGTGGCGCGTAATCCGCCGCTTGGAAATGAAGATGCATCCGGTTCTTGCTGTATCAATGCAGCACCATCAAATTCTTCAATAGGAGTGCCATCACTTTTTATGGTGAAGAAACTATCATGTTTTTCTGCGGTGGTACCTGTCAGGGGTTGAAACCAGTGCGTAAAATGCGTAACGCCCTTGCTTTCGGCCCATGCGCGAAGCCCGTTGGATATCTGGTTGGCAACGCTACGGTCTATTCGTTTGCCACCTTTGGTACTTGTAAGAAGGCTTTTGTAGGCCTCGTCGCTTAGGTATTGGCGGGCAGTGTTGAGGGTAAAAACATTTTCCCCAAAAATGGCAGTTATCTTGGACGTACCACCATGTGCTTCATTGGGCTCGTTACTGAGGTTTCTGATAGCTTCAAATCTTAATGACATATTTTTTTGATTTTGCGCTACAAAGAAATAGGAAATAACGCGAAGAGGCAATAAAAATCAAAGATTTGCACAAAAATCATCACTGAAAGTGGAAAACTGAATACATATATATTTTTTATATACGATATTACTCAATCCTATATCGATCCTTCGTCTCTCGTTCGTCCATCCTATATCTCTCCTGTATACCCAATTCTTTCGAGCCTATTAGAAGGTGTTAAA
>CAISDV010000109.1 GCA_903884185.1 uncultured Chitinophagaceae bacterium
TCCTTTCCCCAATTATATTTCTTACAGCTATTTTGTTATTCCTTGCCAACAATGGCAAGGTTTTCTTTTTTCAGCAAAGACCAGGACTAAATATCAAACCATTTAAGATAGTAAAATTTAAAACAATGAGGGATGCATTTGATAATGATGGCAATTCATTGCCAGATGATGTTAGGCTTACAAAGGTTGGAAGTATTGTTAGATCTGCATCTCTAGATGAGCTTTTACAGTTGGTAAATGTGTTAAAGGGTGATATGAGTTTAGTAGGCCCAAGACCATTGTTAATGCAATATCTTCCAAGATATAGCCCAGAACAAGCAAAGAGGCACAACGTTAAACCAGGTATTACAGGTTGGGCACAAGTGAATGGCCGTAATGCAATTAGCTGGAAACAAAAGTTTAAGCTTGATGTAGATTATTCATAATCATTTCTCTTTTTTTAAAATTCCTGCTACTAAAAAACCCATTGTAGACAATTAATCAGGTCCCAATAATTCCACACCTTCACCTCCATTCACCTCTGTTTTCCCTCTAAAAACACAAAACCTGGCCCAAACCTGGCCCAAAAGAAAAAACCACCTATGAAACGAATCATAAGTGGTTGATATTCAAGTGGGCCCACCAGGGCATGATCCTGGGACCCCCTGATTATGAGTCAGGTGCTCTAACCAGCTGAGCTATAGGCCCGGACCTTTCGGTCATGGGCGGCAAAAATATAGAAATCGGTGTATACCAGCAACAGACTCTTAGTTAATACATATCAAAGTCATAGCTAAGCCGTAATAAAGCCCTATGAAAGCCGTATGTAAGCCGTAAAAAGTTCAGAACTTTTGTCCGGATATAGGATGGACGAACGATCGACGAAGGATAGAGCCAGGATAGAGAAGTTCTATAATTATCAGAAATACTGTCCATTTCGGCTGTTTTCACCAGCTCCGAGCCCTTATTTTGCTAATTTTTAACCCTTTGCTTGCAGTCAATTCTGTTATTTTTGTCCTTCGGTCAAAAAAAGGCCCCTCCCATAACTAAAGCAGATGAAAAAAACATTACTATTATTATTGAGTGTTACCCTTCTTGTGTCGGCTGATGCGCAGATAAGCAAACTGTTCAAGAAAAAGAAGCCCGCTCCCGCCTCATACGTTAAGGAAAAACCTGCGCCGGTAGCAAAAAAAGACTGGAGCAAGATAGACCTGAGCAAACGCCCCGCCGATCACCTGATGATACAATATGGAAGCGATGTATGGCTGGGCCGCCCGGATAGCGCCAGAACAACAGGCTTCAGCAGATCGTTCAATATATATGCAATGATGGACAAGCCCTTCAAGAGCAACCCCTATTTCAGCATCGCTTATGGTATAGGCATTGGCAGCAGCAATATCTTTTTTGATAAAGTGAATGTACAGGTAGCCGCTAACAGCCCTTCACTGCCTTTCTCTGATGTTTCTAATGCCAATCACTTTAATAAGTTTAAGGTAACCACTATGTATGTGGAGATACCCATTGAAATAAGGCATTATTCCAATCCCGAAAATCCAAATAAATCATGGAAGATGGCTGCGGGTGTAAAATTGGGAACTCTTTTAAAAGCCTATACCAAAGGCAAAGACCTGCAGGATAAAAATGGCAACAGCATTTATGGCGCTTCTTACATTGAAAAACATGATAACTCTAAATTTTTCAATAGCCTGATCGCCACCGCCTCTGCACGCATAGGCTATGGCGCTTTTTCATTGCATGGCGATTTCCAGATCACGTCTGTAGTAAAACCTGGGCTTGGGCCTGATATTCATACATTAACTATTGGGTTAACTCTTAGCGGACTGTAGACATATTTTTGACATAGTTGAAAACCCCACGATAGTTTTTCTAACGTGGGGTCTTTTTTTACCGGGGAGACGCAGAGACGGGGAGTTACGGGGAGAATATCTCTGGATACCTCGCGGTGAAAAGATGAAATATAACCCGCCTATCTTCAATTACCTTTGCAAAAACAAATTACTTGATAGAGAAACAACAGAAAATAAAGAGTGAAGAAAAAGCAGTGCTGGTTGGACTGATACAAAAAGAACAGACCGATACACAGGTTCATGAGTGGATGGATGAACTGGCATTTCTTGCAGAGACCGCGGGCGCTATTACCATGAAACGTTTCACACAAAGAATGGAACACCCCGACAGCCGCACGTTTGTGGGCAAGGGAAAACTGGAAGAGATCAAAAACTACGTTCAGACAAAAGGAGTTGATGTAGTGATCTTTGATGATGAACTCACGGGATCGCAGATCACGAATATTGAAAAAGAACTGGGCGTTGCTACCATAGACAGAAGTGATTTGATCCTGGACATCTTTGCAAGAAGGGCACGCACCGCACAAGCTAAAGTGCAGGTAGAGCTGGCACAGTACCAGTATTTATTACCACGGTTGAAAGGTATGTGGAAACACCTGGAACGGCAGGGTGGTGGTATTGGTACACGCGGCCCCGGTGAAACAGAAATAGAAACTGACCGTCGTATTGTAAAAGATAAGATATCGCTGTTACGAAAAAAATTGGGGGAAATAGACAAACAATCCTTCACCCAAAGAAAAGAAAGAGGAGAATTTATTCGTGTATCGCTGGTAGGTTATACCAACGTGGGCAAAAGCACACTGATGACATTGCTGAGCAAGAGTGAAGTTTTTGCAGAAAATAAATTATTTGCTACGCTTGATACTACCACAAGAAAAGTGGTGTTTGAAAGCACGCCATTTTTATTGAGCGATACGGTGGGGTTCATTCGCAAGCTACCGCATCATTTGATTGAGAGTTTTAAAAGCACGCTGGATGAAGTAAGAGAAGCAGATATTTTATTGCACGTGGTTGATATCTCTCACCCCCAACACGAAGAACAGATAGGCACAGTGAATAAAACATTGCAGGAACTGAAAGCATTCGACAAACCCACCCTGACCATCTTCAATAAAATGGATATGTATGAAGAAAAGAATTTTGACGAATGGCTGGGCAGTGAAGTGAAGCAGGAAATATTGAAAGACCTGAAAGAAAAATGGGAGGGAGTAACAGATGGTAACTGCGTATTTGTATCAGCCACCGAAAGAAGAAATATTGATGCACTGCGCGAACTGATACTGGAAAAAGTAAAAGAGTTGTATTTGATCCGCTATCCTTATAGAACCTTACACTATTAGTTTCACGCAAAGAGGCAAAGGAGCAAAGGGGCAAAGTTTTTATCGGGATTTTTTAGAACATCAAGTGGTTCAAGCTTGCAGAAAATATTAATATCATACAATGGCAGACTAATGATATGTGCGTAGTAGACCCGAAAAAGCCTGTCCCCCTATACTGCTGAAAGTTGCAACTCCATTATCTCCGTGAAAGTTGACAGAAAGAGTAACTAATGTTGATTGTCAGATATTTATACTGGCCAGGCTGTTGTTTTTTCTTTAATAGATACTACTGACCTGATTGGAAGTATTTGTATTTATAGGCGCTTTCATCCTACCTGATTTGGTAATTTAGTTTTTGTTTATTAATTTAAGCAGAATAAAAGTGGATGCTGGTAACCACCTAAAAACAGGGCGATACCGAAAAGCCATATGAGTAGGGAAAATTTAAATTAAAATATATGCCTAAGTACGTTATTGAGCGAGAAATCCCCGGAGCAGGAAAATTAACCGCTGAACAATTAAAAGGTATTTCACAAACATCTTGTGGTGTACTAAGTAATATGGGTCCACAAATACAATGGGTTCAGAGCTATGTGACCGGAGATAAAATTTATTGTATCTATATCGCACCAAACGAAGATATGGTTCGGGAACATGCAAGGCAAGGTGGCTTTCCTGCAAATTCGGTAAATGAAGTCAATACTGTAATAGACCCGACAACTGCTGAGTAAGGCTATCAAACTAATAAGGGTTATAGTTTGAAACTATAACCCTTATACTTTTATATCCGCTCTCCTTACTCCGGAAAGCTGCAGTTTTTGTATTTATTAATCGTAACGGAACTTACATTTCGTAATTTGAATTTCTTCATCAATTCTTCCGGTTTACTTAATGTAGTTTCCTGAGATATTCATCTATCCTTATTATTTTCCCGCCCTTTAGCTGCAGATCATTAATAACAGCTGCGGAATCTTTTACCCCTTTTGTAGTTTCCCAGGTCTGCGTATACCAGAGGGTTACCCATTCCTGGGTTTTATCTTTTGAAACAACAGATTCCCAATCTTCCATTTTCAAAGCAACAGTTTTGTACCTGTTTCTCTCATTGGTCAACAATACTTTTAAGCTGTCGTTAGACAGTTTTTTATCAAATGCATCAAACTGCGCACGGACAGAGTCGCCAAAATATTTGATCGATTCATCCAGCTTTCCATCTTCCCATGCCTTTATGGAATTCAATACAACCATTGTATTGGCTGTATTTCCCATTTCCCAGGCGTCGGGATGTTCGATCTTGTAGGGGTAAGCTTTAGTTGTTGCCGTATCTTTCACGGCGTCCTTTGTGTCCGTACCTCCATTGTTACAGGAAAACAGCGTTGCTGCTAAAAAAATGAATGTCAATTTTCTCATGATAATTTTTTTAATGGTGAGATAAATAAGGGTACCCTGATTGTAACAGTGTTTAAGGAGAGTAAAATAATGTTTAAAAATTACAAAAGAGAATTCTTTTGGGGATGTGTTCCATGTTGTATGGATAAAATAAAGAAGCCCGTCCACTGAACTGTGGACAGGCTTCAATCTTTCGTATATTTAAATCCGAAGGATATTAGAACAATCATGAGTATTAAGTGGTTCAAACTTGCCGATACAATGAGCGCCATTGAATGGCAGGCAAATGATATGTGCATAGTGGAACTAAATGGGAAAGAGATCAGCCTGGCAAAACGTGGGGAAGCCATTTTTGCATTTGCCCATAAATGCCCTCACGCCGGCGGCATACTTGCAGATGGCTGTATCAAGGCAAATGGAACAGTAGAATGCCCTTTACACAGGTATCAATTCAATCTAAGCAATGGCCGCAATACCAGCGGCGAAGGATATTACCTTAAAACTTACCCTGTTGAGATGCGTGAAGACGGCATCTACATTGGGTTTGAGGAGAAAAGTTGGTTTAGCCGGTTATAAGTTTCATCTTAGCTTTTGGCGGATGCCATTTTTCCCTATTTTTGCTGCCCCGAAAGGGAAGGTACTCCTCCTTAGCTCAGTTGGTTAGAGCATCTGACTGTTAATCAGAGGGTCTCTGGTTCAAGTCCAGAAGGGGGAGCAAGAAAAAGGGTTATACTTTGATAGTATGACCCTTTTTTATTTGGCATTTTTATTATTATGTCCGTATTTGTACATAAATAAATACAGATTATGCTAACGACAACCCTCGCTAATTTTAGAAAAGATACCAAAGGCTATCTGGATAAGGTTACTCAAAGTTTTGAACCTTTAATCATTAACCGGGGCAAAGATTCCGGAGTGGTGGTTATTTCATTGGATGAATACAATTCCTGGAAAACCACCCAGCATGAATTGTCGTCCCGCAATAATCAGCAGAGATTAGATGCGTCCATTAAAGATTTAAAATCAGGCGCTAAATCGCATAAGAAACAAATTGATTGATGATTTTTTTTAAAAAATTATACATGAAAAAAATTATTGTTTTTGTTTTTTTGATACTTATTTGCCAGGGAATTTTACACGCACAAACCGAGCCTGCATTCTGGAAAGATATTGTTGCATTTAAAAAGAAGGATACCGCACAATCTATTCCTTCGCATCCTATTTTGTTTATCGGGAGTTCTTCTTTTACCAAATGGGTAGATGTAAACACTTATTTTCCCGGCTACCCAATTTTGAACCGGGGTTTTGGTGGGTCCACTTTAGTTGATGTTATCCGGTATGCTTATGATATCATACTCCCTTACAAACCAAGACAGGTAGTGATCTATTGCGGCGAAAATGACCTTGCCACTCCTGATAGCATCCAGGCATCAGAGGTATTACGAAGAGTGAAAACATTATTTTGGATCATCAGAACAAACCTTCCCGATGCTACCATTGATTATGTTTCCATAAAACCAAGCCCTGTACGCGCAGGCATACAAGGAAAAGTGCGGGAAGCCAATAAGGAGATAAAAGCTTTTTTACATAGTCAAAAAAATACGGCATTTATTGATATTTATGATGCCATGCTTGATACGAAAGGCCAAATGAGAGAACAGCTTTATTTGGGAGACCGCCTGCATATGAAGCCGGAAGGATACGCTATCTGGAAAAAAATTATGCAACCTTACCTGGAACTACCTGGTAAAATAAATTAATGAGGGTTACACTTTGATCGTAAGCTTTTTTATTACAAACTTCTAATCAAAGATTTACCCCATGCTGATCTACCAAATAAATAAACGCAGCAATATTAACAGCGCCTAAAAGCAATTCCCGTTTGTTGACATTCTCAAACACATCGGTTTTAGCATGATGCAGGTCGAAGTAGCGTTGGCTATCGGGAACAAGGCTTGAGAGGATAACATTTTTATCTGCGGTTGGCAACGGCTCTATATCAGCACCACCACCACCGGGCATGACTTCTGTCCCGAAAGGTTTTAACAACGGATTCCATGACTGGAATTTTTTTAACTGTGCAGCACTGCAAAGAATGCCAATGGCCCTTGGCGTAAAACCACCATCATCACTTTCTAAAGCGAGTATGTGTTTTTCTTTGTTAGTTTTTGCCAGCTCGGCGTATTTCAATCCACCTTTACCTCCATTCTCTTCATTGGCAAACAACACAAACCTGATGGTGTGTTTGGGATGATAGTTGAGAGCCTTCATCACACGCAACACTTCCATGGTGTGAACCACCCCTGTTCCATCATCATGCGCGCCTTCGTTCACATCCCAGCTATCCAGGTGCCCGCCAATAGTAATGATCTCATTGGGGAATTCTGTTCCTTTTAATTCAGCCACTACATTGTTTTCGTCTGCATCGGGTAAAAAATATCCATAGGTCTGCATTTGCACACGAACAGCTTTTTTTCTTGCCTGGGCATACAGGTCTTTTGCATCGTTAGGGCCTAAAGCCACTGCCGGGATCTTAGGAAAGGAATCATTGTATTCCATTACACCCGTTTGTGGTTCATTATCGGGCGCTGTACTCAATGAATGGATCATTACTCCAATTGCGCCATACTTCGCAGCCCTACTGGGGCCACTGGAACGGTATGAGTATGCATCCTCATACGCTTTACTTGTTTCAATGGTATTGGGATCCATTACGCTATGGAAATAAACAACTTTGCCCTTTACTTCATTTTTTCTTTTTTCCAATTCATCAAAATTTGCAACCGCCAATACCTCCCCTTCAATTAGTCCTTTGCTGGCTAAAGAATTGCCCAGGGCCATTACCGCCAGTTTTTTATTGATGGCTCCGTCTGCCCCAATGATTGCTGCAAAATCTTTCCCTCCTCTTTTCCAGTTAGGTGTTTTACAAGGCTGGAAATAAACCTTATCGGGACCAAAGGCTTCCATACTTTTCTTCCCCCAAATAGCAGCTTCATGCTGCTCCGGTGAACCTGCTAATCGTCCACCGATATTTTTAGTGAGTTCCCTTAACAGGTCGTAGGCTTTGCCATTGGTCATGATCTCATCGGCCATTCTTTTTATCATCACACTGTCTTTGTTGGGTTGTGCTGATGCGATGAATGGGAGACAAAGAAGAAATAAAAATATGCGCATGGTCCTGATTTTAATATTTGGGGATTTTAAATATACATAACCTTTATTATACATTCTGAGGGTAGCCCCTACGGGGCATGAAAAAAATTTATACCTGTTCTACAAATAGGTAGCCCCGATGGGGCAAAACCTGGCACAAATAATCAAATATTTTGGAAGGGTAGCCCCTACGGGGCATGAAAAATTGTTTGCCTATTTTCTACAAATAGGTTGCCCCGATGGGGCAGGTAGACATCCCTTATCGCTTCTTATTCAGCATCAATTTGTCCCGTGGGACAACTTATTTTAGATGCCCCAGTCAAAATGTAATTTATGCTACGTAGGGGCTGCCCATATAAACACATAGTATTCATCTAGAAAAATCTCAGTTATATATATTGTCCATCTTGGGTAAATAGTATTTATTTATCTCCTCTTTTTACGCATTGAAATGTCCCGTAGGGACAACCTATTTGTAGATATGTCAATCAAAATGTATGTTATGCCTCGTAGAGGCTACCTGTATAAATACGGAGTATTCGTGCTAATAAATCATGCCCTATAAATGGTAATATTGAAATATATTTTAATCGTTATGGCAAAGACCTACACACAATTACATATTCATTGCGTGTTTGCTGTGAAATACAGAGCAGCAATGATACAACCCGCCTGGGAAGCTATTATCCATAAATATATCACAGGCATAATACAAAATAATGGTCATAAATTATTAGTTATAAATTCTGTATCTGATCACTTGCATCTTTTTATAGGCCTTAACCCTAATCAATCTATTTCAGAAATAATGCGGCTTGTAAAAGGAGATAGCTCTGAATTTATAAACAAGAAAAAATTTACTTCAAGGAAATTCAACTGGCAGGAAGGTTATGGCGCTTTCAGTAATAGTCATTCACAAATTGATTCGGTGGTCAAATATATTTCCAACCAAAAAGAACATCATCACACAAAAACATTTAAAGAAGAATACCTGGATATGCTAAATAAATATTCTATTCCATATGATGAAAGGTATATTTTTCAAGATCCGATTTAGGTTTATGGTTGCTGAAATATAAAAATATTTTTTCGACCTTGTAATACCCCGGCACTTTAAACATTCACCCATTCGCACCCCGCAACCTTCTCCCAGTCCTTTAGCCGTTTCCGGGTAAAATCATTTTCAAAACAAACTTTATGATCTATTTCAGGAAATATATCTGCACCCAGATCATTGCGAAGAAATAATAAATTAAATCCATCCTTGTGATGGCCTATCAACCTGTATCCTTTTTCTTTCATCAGGTTTACCATCGCTAAAGTGGAAACTCCCCTGTGATCAGTGTAAGGGTCATCAAATGAACGGTAAAACCCGTCTTCATAAGGAACTGTAATGGACAAGTTAGCCGGAACAACATTATTTGTTTCACAGATCACCAATCTCGGGCTCACCACATCCAATGATTTCATTAAATAATAATCAACTCCATCTACATCCAAAGAAAAGAAATCAATTTCTCCTTTGTAACCATACTTTAATATGAGTTGATTAATGTTATCCCGGGTTATCCATTCCTGTGCAAGTATAGGGTCATGCTGCAATTGATCGCTATGTTTCTTAAAAAAATATCGCGCCATTGCTATATTAAGTTTGTCGCCATCAAACATCAACCCTTGAAAATCATGATTCAATACCAGGTTGGTGAGCATGCATTCATCCCCGGTTCCGCAACAGATCTCAACTCCCTTTTTATTGGCGAACCCGATCTTTGAAAAAACAAACAGGATCAACCCGTCTTCTTCATATTCACTATGAACCTTAAACCCTGATTTATTAAAAAATTCTACCGGTGCATCCCTGTATTGAAGCAATGTTTTTTTTTGATCTATTCCGGAACTTACAGGCAATCCGCGTTTATTTTTCCTGGCTTCCCTAAGCATACTGATGATGGGAACAGGTAATACCGATTTGACTATTTTCCGGAGTCTTTTGTTCATTCATGTAAAGTTATTCGTGCTTTAGTAATGAATACGTAAAAACAAGAGTAAAGTGAACGAACACGTAAAAATAAAAGGCTCCAATGAGGAGCCTTCGGAATATTATTTTTTAAATGGTTGTTTTTTCCAATAGGTGAGGCTTCGCCAGCACCATTCCAGCGGACCGAACCTGAAATAACGCAACCAGATATGGCTCCAGATGATCTGCACTATCCATATAGCGACGGCCACCAAGTATACCTCGTATCTCTGCAGCTTACCAAAATAACCAAAGCCTATACCGTAAAAGAACAAGGCGCAGATCAACGATTGAGTAAGATAATTGGTGAATGCCATTTGCCCAACCGGCCTTGTGAGTGCAAACAGCCATTTGAACCATCCTGATTTATACAGTAACATGATCAAGCCAAATACCCCCAGGGAACGAAGCAGCCTGGAAACCTGGTAATATTCCAACACGGCATTCTTTGTAGAATTATAATAGTTGAAATTGTACTCATAAATAGGCCGCATGCGGAAATAAGAGATTACGAGACCGGCACCCATTCCAATTATGAAAAGCCACCAGTATGCTTTAGCGGGCGCTTCTCCTGTGAGAATACCTGTTTTAAAGAATGCCATACCAATGAACATGAATACGAGGATATCCCAAATGCCGAAGTAGGATGAATCAAGTTCAATATCCACGCTTTCGTTACTGAGGTTCTCATACACATCGGGGTAGCGGCCCCCGATCTCGCGCATATTTTTTTGCATCATTTTTTTCTGGCTTTCGAGCGAGGCCCTATCCTTCATTCCCTTCATGGCGCCCAGTTTTTCTTTCTGCACTTCTGTGAGCTTAACTTTCGTAGTATCCATTGCCGCTATCGCTTCGCCGGTATTGATGATTGACCCGAGGGTGTCTTACCGGGTTTTTTAGGTAAAAAAAATCTATTTGTATCCGGCACAGAAAAATCATAAATAGAATCTTCTCTAAAGAATTTTTCTCTTATTGGCGTAGGATATTTTATACCAAGGGCTTTTCTGTATGGGCTTTTATATGTGAAGAGATACACCTGTTCACCTTTTTTTGCAATTATAAAGTAATCCTCCGGAGTTATCCATTGACTGCCTGGAATAAAGATAATGGTACTATCAAAATTATTTTGTAAAAAAAGAAACATAGGATATTCATTTTGTGCTCCTTGTGCACCTACATTATTTATGTTAGCAAAAAACAGGTTAAAGAGTATTAATAAAATAACTGATCTCTTATTCATATTCGCAATGGTTAGGTCATACTTAGTTTCTATTTCCTGTAATTACACACTTTTCATTCACCATCACCCATTTTTTTCCATCACGTTTCAATAATAAAGTGGTCGCCTTATACATATATATAGCGTATTTAATTACACAATACTGATTTGACCTTAGAAAAATTGGATTAGAAAATGAACACATATACTGAAATCTTTTAATCTTCCCATTCAATAAAAAATCATGCAGTTCATCAACAATTTTCACATTTTTACTTTGGAATAGTCTTTTTGTTACGTGTAGTTGTATGGTATCTTTTAATCCTTGATCTATTAATTCTCTTTCACCTTTATTAAAAATTTCTTTCTGTGTATCCGCATAGCCGATACATTCCATAACATCTGAATTTCGCGCGTCGTTCGAAAGAAGTATTTCATACCCTTTAACGCATTGTTTTTTTATAATACTATCCATTACAAAAGAAAATACAGATTTTATTTCTTTCGTTTGTTCTTTTTGGGAAATGGCTTTGTAATAAAAACAAAGCAAGCAAAACAATAGAAGTTTGAATTTCATATGCTAAAATTTTTTAGTGGCATTTAGTTCCATTGTTACCAGCATGCTGCCTATTATTTTCTATTCCATATGCACTTTGTTGGGCATTCGTTAAATAGTTATTCCAGACGCTCGTACCATCAAGGCCTCCCCAGGCAAGAGCTTCTGCCTCGTCGTCTGTTAAATTAGGAAAATCCTTTTTAAGCGCACTTATAATACAGGTGACATAACTCAAGGCAATTACATTTTCTTGATTCAATTTAATTGCTTGATCTGGAATAGTACTTAAGTATGCATGAATGATCTCATGAAAAATCGTAGCAGCTGTATATTCCTGCGTGGCACCTGGAAGAGTAGTCAAGTTTAATTGTAATCTAATGTTCATTACCCCCGTATTGGGATCGGGCCTAGCTTTAGTATGACCATCAAGCGAATTCCCGTTAGTGTCTACAAGGTTTGGCGTTTCGACAATTGTAATATTAAATTTGTCCGAAGCACCAAAAGTATTATTAAGCAAGTTTATTATCTCGTTATTAAAATCATTAGAATTAACTAAGTTCCACGTATATTCTAAACAAGCATTTTTTAGGCTGTCTGTAATTTTATCGATACTTGCACCGCTTGAAGAGCCACCCCCAGCCCCTCCATTATATCCGGCATAGTTAAAATTATCTTGTGGCAGAATGCCGGGCGATCCGCAAAAACTTAACATCTCAACCCCCACAGCTAAGTACCCGCATGATACATTGTAATCGCCGGGTATTTCAGACGAGGCTCCCACACATTCATAAGAATAATTCATATGGGCGTAACTGACACAATCTTCCGTGAGAGACGTTTTTATTTGCGGGGTATTGCTCTGCTGTACAGCGTTGGTTTGGGGTTTTTTATATACCCTTACCGGCAACTCTCCACCGGCCTTTAGGATGTACATCGCTTTGCGCGTACCATCAAGATCGTCAAACATGCTGCCACTCACAAAATCATTGGTTTGATTTTCTGAGGTGATTTTAGGGTCGTTTACAAATTCAGATTTTATCCTGGCAAGAATGGTTCCATCTGAAGATCGTTGAAAGACCATTGTAAAATCCGGCACCCGGGTTGCGCCCATAGTGTTATTCTGGGCAAAACTAAATGGCAGTTCGTAAAATTCAGCGGCGCCGGATACAAAGTGGGTTACCTTATTCCAGTTTAAAGATCCTGTTCTTACCGTTCCATTGTCGCGTATGCTTATCTGCCCGGTGGAATAATTTTTGCCGTTCACACTTAGCCATGATCTCAGCGTTGCATCGAAGGGTAATGAATTACCGGGAGTAGTGGTTTCCCGGCTGCAACTAAAAAACAGTGAGACTGTGAATAAGACTACAAAAAGAAGGCTTTTGTTCCGTTGAAGAACCCTCATAAAAATAAATTTTAGTGGTTAAAAAATTCATTCTATGAGGGGAACAATGCAAGGCTCCGTTAAAGAGTGTGCAAAGATGCAGGGCTTTCTTGAGAAAGTCAAGTGGTGATACCACTACAATTTTGTCCGTGAAACTCCCAATTCTTTCCCCGATTCAGGAAATAGTTGCCCCTTTTCAATAATGTTCTTTACTTGCAGTCCAATGAGCCAACAAAATAAAATCATCATCATCACCGCACCATCGGGGGCCGGCAAGACCTCCATTACACATTACCTATTGAATAAATATCCTTTGCTTGCTTTTTCTGTTTCCGCAGCTACACGACAACCCAGGGATGGCGAGCAGGATGGAAAGGATTATCACTTCATGAGCGCGGAAGCCTTTGAAGAAAAAATAACGGCAAAGGCTTTTGTAGAATGGGAGATGGTGTATGAAGGCAAATATTATGGCACTTTAAAAAGCGAGCTGGAAAGAATATGGACCGAAGGTAAAACGCCTGTATTGGATATTGACGTTCATGGCGCAGTGCATGTGCAGCAGAAATATCCCAATGATTCATTGTCCATTTTTATTGAGCCTCCCAGTATGGATGAATTAAAAAAGAGATTACAAAGCCGTGGCACAGAAAGCGCCGAAAGCCTTGCCGCCAGGGTGAACAAAGCCAGCTTTGAAATTTCTTTCAGCCATCACTTCAATAAAAGTATCATTAACGATGACCTGCAAAAAGCCTGTGCAGAAGCAGAACAGATGATCACAAATTTCCTGGGGTGGTAATATTTATTCATAGCAGTACTCAATCTTTCTCATATGTCATTTCAAAATAAAACTGTTTTTATCACGGGTGCCAGCAGGGGTATTGGAAAAGCGATTGCACTGCGTTTAGCAAAAGAAGGCGCCAATATTGTGATCGCATCTAAAAGCACAGAAGAAAATCCCAAACTCGGTGGTACCATTTATACTGCAGCTGAAGAAGTAGAAGCTGTAGGTGGCAAAGCGCTGGCGGTGCAGGTAGATATCCGTTTTGAAGATCAAATACAGACAGCTGTTCAACAGGCAGTAGAGAAATTTGGCGGCATAGACATTCTCATCAATAATGCTTCGGCTATTCAATTGACCGGGACAGAACAAACAGAAGCCAAACGATTCGACCTGATCAACAGCATCAATGTTCGTGGTACTTTCCTTGTTACAAAACATTGCATCCCATATCTGAAAAAAGGAAACAACGCACATATACTTACCCTTTCTCCACCCATTAACCTTGATCCAAAATGGCTGGGGCCACATGTAGCATATACCATGAGCAAGTATAATATGAGCATGATGGCAATTGGCTGGGCGAAAGAATTTAAAAAGGATGGCGTGGCTTCGAATGCTTTGTGGCCAAGAACAACGATCGATACTGCTGCTGTGAGAAATTTATTAGGGGGTGAGGCATTAGCTAAAATGAGCCGCACGCCGGATATTCTTGCAGATGCTGCTTACTATATTTTATCGAAGCCTTCTGCAGAATGCACGGGAAATACTTTTATTGATGAGGAAGTATTTGCAAAAGAAGGTATTGCTGATCTTTCGAAATATTCTGTTGTTCCCGGCGGGCAATTATACCAGGATTTGTTTCTGTAATACTTTTCACCGGGGAGGCGGGGAGACGGAGAGGTACGCAGAGTTTAAAGGTTGGCCATTAGGCAAATATTTTGAAGTAAACACATCTCCCCGTTTCTCCCTGTCTCTCCGTCTCTGCGGTAAAAATCAAATCATTATCAACGCAGCAGTTTATAGTTCTTGTAAATAAAAAATTGCTTTCCTGTAGTCTCCTGCAAAAATTTCATCAGCTTTTCTTTCGCGCTCATATTGTTTTTTGAAGCGTCGTAGTTGAATACCCAATCTTGTTGCGTAAGGCGGTCTTTCATCAATGCGGGATGAGTACCGGTAAATTCAGCAAGCCAGTCGATCTCACCATAATCAAATCCATCGGGATGTTTTTCCAGGTAAGCTTTTGCCCAATCATCTGTTTCGTTCCACTTGTTACTGAACTCGATCACTTTCAATAGCTGTTTCTTCGGGTTTTTTACATAGCTATAATGATAAATATCAGCATCTATTTTTTTGACATGAAGTTTATGGCCTTTTTCTTCCCATTGCCTGGCGGGGTCATCAAATCTTCTGAAGCCTTGTGAATCACGAAAGCTCCTGATAGCCGGATCATTACGCACGATCCTTATTTCATGCTGGTGGTAGCGCCTGGATGGGCCGTAATGATAGTAATCGCCATAAAAATTAATGAACCTGAACAGGAAGGCTTCCACTCTTTTATCATTCAAATATTTCTGCATCGCGGCTTTGATAGCGGGAATGTCTTTTTCATGTATCAGCTCATCTGCCTGTATATGAAACAGCCAGTCTGCATCGCGGCTTGTTTCTTCCATTCCTATATTGGCCTGTTCTGCAAATATTTTTCCGCCGGTGCGCATTTTCTCATCCCATATAGTATCCACGATCCTGATCTTAGGATCATTAATAGCTTCAATAGCTTCTCTTGTTCCATCAAAACTATCCCCTGTTACCACAATAAATTCATCCACCAATGGCAGGACGCTTTTTATTGATTCAACAAAAGGATAGTCAAAATGCAGCCCATTGCGTACATAAGTAAAGGCAGAGACTTTCATATACTTATTTAGGAATGTTTGCTTCCAATATAAAATGCAGCGGCAGCTAACCCGAGGTCTTTGGCAGTATTTAGTTTTGCAGTCATTCGCGAAAGATCATCTACTGTAGACATCAATAATGGGAAATGTAAGGTAGCTACGATGATCACAAGTAGTGTGCCGAGGAGATACCCGGCCAATTGCACTTTTATATTGATGAGGAAAGCAATTGCAGCAAGGATTAAAGCAAATCCCGTAAAATAGATCAGGAAAACCGGGGCAGGAAAATAGTGGGGCACCAGCCCTGCCATACGCGTACCATCAGTGATATGGTTAATCCCAAATTGTGCTATTATCAAAGCATATACAATAACCGATAGCCGGGCGACCAGGTTCTTACTCATGCGCAAAGAATTTAAGCCGATAAGATAGAATAGTTTTTTATATAACCAATCATTGTACCTATTTTCAGAATTGTTCCGGCCGCATTTGTGGAAATAATAAAACATCCTGGATGGAAGCCTGGTTGGTCATGAGCATGCATAGCCTGTCGATGCCGATACCAATACCCGATGTAGGTGGCATACCATATTCCAATGCCCGCAGGAAATCATGGTCAATAAACATGGCTTCCGTATCACCGCGCTCCATCAGTTTTACCTGTTCTTCAAAGCGTGCACGCTGGTCTATCGGGTCATTCAACTCGCTATACGCATTGGCAATTTCCTTTCCGTTGACGATCAATTCAAAACGCTCTACCAGCCCTGGTTTGCTGCGGTGTTTTTTGGTAAGCGGGCTCATTTCAACCGGGTAGTCGATGATAAATGTTGGTTGTACATATTTTGATTCGCTGGTGGCGCCAAAGATCTCATCTATCAGTTTTCCCTTGCCGATATTATTGGGTACATCAATTTTTAATTGCCCACATACTTCGCGTAGACCTGCTTCATCTTTATCACTAATGTCTATTCCTGTATTTTCTTTTATCGCATCAAAGATGCTGATGCGTTTGAAAGGCGCTTTATAATTGATGATCTTTTCTCCCATAGGCACTTCAGTTATTCCATGCAAAGCGAGCGCGATCTTTTCAAATAATTGTTCCGTTGTTTCCATCATCCAGAAATAATCTTTGTATGCCGTGTACCATTCAAGGATGGTAAATTCCGGATTATGTGTTCTGTCCATTCCTTCATTCCTGAAATTCCTGCTGAATTCATATACCCAGTCAAATCCACCCACGATCAGCCTTTTCAGGTACAGTTCATTGGCGATACGCAGGTAGAATGGAACATCCAATGCATTGTGGTGTGTAATAAAAGGCCTTGCCGCAGCGCCGCCGGGAATGGCCTGCAATACAGGAGTATCTACTTCCAGTGCGCCTTGTTCATTCAAAAATTCGCGCATGGTATTGATCATCTTTGTGCGCTTAACAAAAGTGTCGCGCACTTCGGGATTGATGATCAGGTCGGCATACCGCTGGCGGTAACGGAATTCGGGATCGGTCACGGCATCAAATACATGGCCTTCCTCATCTCTCTTTACAACGGGTAATGGTTTGAGTGATTTAGTTAATAAGGTGATGGTCTGTGCATGTACAGATGTCTCGCCTGTTTTTGTAATGAAGACAAAACCAGTGGAGCCAATGATATCGCCAAGGTCTAGTGCGTGTTTCACCACATTATCCCAAAATGATTTATCCTCTCCGGGGCATATCTCATCGCGCTTTACATATAATTGTATAATGCCTTTGCTATCCTGTATCTTGATAAAAAATACTTTGCCTTTATCGTTGATGCTCATGATCCTTCCGGCCACACATACCTGTGCAAATGTTTCCTTGTTCTCTTCGGTATAATTTTCTTTGATATCTTTTGAGTAATGCGATACTGGGTATAAAGGTGCGGGGTAAGCATCAATACCCGACTGCTGCAAGGTTTTGAGTTTTTCGCGGCGGATGATCTCCTGTTCTGATAAATGCTGGCTCATAAGGGCGTATTATTGAAGACCGGCAAAAATAACGTATCTAAAAGATATGCTTTGCTGAAACCCGTATTGGGTGCGATCACTGCTTTTTTAAATAAATATCGGCTACCTGTATTTGCATAAAACGGCTTACCTGGTCTTCGGTTAGTGGCGCCCATCCAAATTGTTTATACAAGCCATGTGCGTCTTTGGTTCCCAGTACCCACCTTCTCAATCCCTGTAATTCCGGGTGTGCGTGGATCACTGTCATTAACCATTTAGACAATCTCTTGCCTCGGTGTTCCGGTAACACAAAAACATCTGCGAGATATGCAAATGTGGCTTTGTCTGTCACAAGCCTTCCGAAGCCAACCTGTTCTTCGCCATGGTATATTCCAAAACACAAAGAATTATCAACTGCTTTTTTCACGGTTTCAAAGGGGATGCCTTTTGCCCAATAAGATTCTTCAGAAAGGTATCTGTGAATGCAGGAGATATCTAGTAGTGCATTGTTTGTACTAATATAATATTCGCCATTTGTGGCTTCATAAAAATTATTCATGGAACAACTTTTTATAAATGTCGGTTTTTGATAGTGAGATCATTTCTCCAGGCTGCAGGCTTCCTAATTCTATTCCTTCTATCCTGTAGCGGATCAGCCGCAAAGTGGGGAACCCGGTCTTTGCCGTCATCTTTCGTACCTGGCGGTTCTTTCCTTCTGTTAAGATAAGGCGTATCCATGGTGCAGGTATCTCTTTCCTGAAACGGATGGGTGGATTTCTTGCTGGAACAGCAGGCTCAGTAATAAATATAGATGCGGTTGCTTTTTTTGTATGATATATTTTGCCCTCAATATTTATCTCCACTCCATTTTGTAATTGATCGATCGCTTGCTCTGTGATGGCGCCATCTACCTGCACCCAATATTCTCTTTCATGTGCGAATGAAGGATGCAGCAGTCGGTGATTGAGTTGTTTGTCGTTAGTGAGTAACAGCAAGCCTTCGCTGTCGTTGTCTAATCTCCCTACAGGATATATATCAGCTGATACATTGAAAAAATCTTTCAGTGTTTTCCTGTCTGTGCCGGAAGAAAATTGCGACAGAACATCATACGGTTTATAGACAATAAAGTATTGATACATGGCTTAAATAAAAAATCCCGCAGAAGCGGGACTTTGTATATGGATGGGTTAGTAAGTACCGGGAAATAAATTTCCCATCACAATATTAAAAAGAACTTCTACTAAAGCAAAAATTTTTTTAAACAATTTTATTAACATTTTGGCTGCGGATGTGAATTCAGCTCCCTGAAAAATGATTTTCAAAGGAGTATTTTTTTGATTTTTTTATTGATCATTTCATGAAATCATAAGAATAGAATATGCTGAAACATTGATGAATAAAGGGTTTCATTGAATACGATATTATTTGGATTCTATTTTCTTTTGCAATTTATTGAATGATTTGAGTCTATAACGAACTGCTAAAACCGGGAGAATTCCCGCAAAAAAAAATTCTGCTCAAAGAGTCTTATTACCTTTGTTTTTTATCAAAAACCGCCATATGAAGTTTCCAGCACCCGTTTCCGTACAATGGATAGCAGAATTGATTCAGGCAGAAACCCTGGGTAATCTTAGTAATCCGGTAACCGGAATCAATGAAATACATGTAGTTGAAACAGGTGATCTGGTGTTTGTTGATCACCCAAAATACTATGATACTTGTTTACAGAGTGCTGCCAGTTTTATCATGATCAATACAAAAGAAGTAACGATACCGGAAGGAAAAGCCATACTGGTTGTTAAGGATCCTTTTGAAGCGTATCTGAAAATTGTTACTCATTTCCGGCCATTTATTTCGGCAGTAAAACCTATCAGCGATGATGCCATTATTGGTGAAGGATCTGTGATCATGCCCAATGTTTTTATTGGACATCATGTTGTGATTGGTAAAAATTGTGTGATACAACCCAATGTTTCAATCCTTGATCATGTTACGATTGGTGATGATGTAGTGATACAATCCGGTACCGTAATTGGCAGTGATGCCTTTTATTATAATACCAAAAAGAACAGAGATGTTTGGTATAAAAGAATGTTGAGTTGCGGCACGGTAGTGATTGAAGATGCCGTTGAAATAGGGGCAGGTTGTACCATAGATCGCGGCGTAACTGCAGAAACCAGATTGGGTAAAGGAACCAAACTGGATAATATGGTTCATATTGGACATGATACACGGGTAGGTAAAAATTGTTTGTTTGCTGCTCAGGTGGCTATAGCGGGAGGAGTGATTGTAGAAGATGGTGTTACGTTATGGGGACAGGTTGGGGTAAGCAAAACTTTAACCA
>CAISDV010000110.1 GCA_903884185.1 uncultured Chitinophagaceae bacterium
ACCGGAAATGGCACCACAACCCGGCGGCGTAATACAGTAGGTAAGACATGCCAATTACCCAGAATGATGATGATATTACAAATGCATTAAATATCGCGCGAGCAGATATTGGCAATGGTAATGCTATTCAAGCAAAAGTTGGTGGCCTTAATCAGGCTCTTACTGGTTTAGATTTGGAAGCTAATACTCCACAGTTTAATACAGGAATTGGTGGCGCAGGAATGCCATCTGCGCCAACTCGCCAATTAAATGATATTGGTCATTACAGTCATGCTGCGGAACAGGCTTCTACGCTACAGCCTCGTGGTGACGCTACCCAGATGATTAGCACTTTGAAAAATATGCCGGGAGTTAAACCCGAAGAATTACAGAACGCTGGCTTGATTGACGCACAAGGCAATGTCCACCCTGAATGGGCAGGTCGTGGAAAGATTACCCGTGAGGATTTGGCGGGTCATTTGCAATCATCTATGCCTCAAGTGCAGGAAACCATACTTAAATCAGGTAATACATATCCGTATCGCGATCCTGAAGAATGGACAACGGCTATTAGTAGGGCTGAAAGAGCAGGAAACTTTAATGAGGCAGAACGACTGAATGCTGCTTGGGAAGCCCAAGAAGGTTACGGCAGCGCAGGAAACACAAAATATGATAAATACACTCTTCCCGGTGGTGAAAACTACCGTGAGGTATTGTTGCATGTTCCTAATGAAAAATTAGATTCAGAAACAGCAGGAAAAGAATATTATAAATCTTTTTACCGAAAAGGTGGCGATCCTGATTGGGATAGTCTTACAAATGATCAAAAAAATAACATCATTTCTATGATTCCATCATATGGTTTTTCACAACCAGAAAAATTCCGATCTGGTCACTGGGATCAACCCAACGTCCTTGCCCATCTTCGCATGGCAGACCGCACTGGCCCTAACGGTGAAAAGATACTTCATGTTGAAGAAATTCAATCTGATTGGGGTCAGAAAGGCCGGGACGAAGGGTTTCTTGATCCGCAAATAAAATTAAATTATGATAAACATATAAAAGAATTAGATTTAGCAAAAAAAGAAACAGAAAATTTAATGGAAATAGCGGCTGCTCGTCTTGGTCAAAAAAATCCACGTTTTGAAGATGCTATTAAAGCCGTTCCAGAATTAAAAATTGCTTCCGACAAGCAAGCTAATCTTTATTATAATATTCCGGCAAATCCAAAAACTTCCGGTATTCCAACCGCTCCATATGTCACCAACACAGGATCATGGACTGATCTTGCCCTTAAACGCGCTTTAAAAGAAGCAGCGGAAGGCGGCTATGACAAGTTGGTATGGACACCGGGTTCTGAACAGGCGCAGCGGTATAAACTTTCAAATACAGTTTCTCGTATTGGATATAATCCAGATACCAAAGAATTAATTGGTTTAGATCGTGAAGGTCATGGAATACGTCAACTTGAAGGAAAAACTTTTGAGCCAGAAGAACTGTCATCAGTCATAGGGAAAGAAACATCAGATAAACTTTTATCTACAGATAAAAATGATGTTGGATTCCATAA
>CAISDV010000111.1 GCA_903884185.1 uncultured Chitinophagaceae bacterium
CCGAGTGGAATTCGAGCCACTTCTTTCTTGTTTGAAAGCTGAATTACTACAGGATATTCATTTTTGCTGTTTTTCTTGTCTTTTCGAAGTGTTATCTTTATATCCATATGTCAAAGGTAATTCAATAAAGCGTTACAGGCAATTTTTGGGGCAAGACATTTTTTAAAATGGGGCAAGACATTTGAAATTTGTAATTTGTAAAATGTTGATAATCAGTCGTATTTAGGTGGTCAAAATGTGGGTTCGAATCCCTCTCTCTCCGCATAGTGAAAAAGCCCCATTTTTGGGGCTTTTTTATTGATAATCAATGCCGTTTTTGGAGTAAAAAAGATCATTTTGGAGTTATTTAGCACTGTTTTAGCACTGTTTTTTTAAGCTAAATTGTTGCCTATAAAGGGTTTCACTTCTTTTTAGCACTGTTTTTTCTAATAATGGCTAATGCTCGCTTGGCACTTAGTGCCTCCGCATCCGCCTTTTTTTGCTCAATTTTGGTGAGCTTCGCAGGCTTTTCTGGATTAAAAACTTCGGTAAGTACTTCTTTTGCCAACTCTTTTGCAGTTGGTGCTTCGGATTCGTTCAGCTTTTGGGTAATAGTATAGATCTTCATATTGGGTGGTAACACCCTAAATACCTCTCTATACTTTTCCAGAATCTGATTAAGAAGGTTTTGGACATGCATTATATGCTCCAAAGTTATTTCAAGCCCAACATGAACATCATTATGTTGGTTCAGTTCAAACTTACCTTTTAAGTCGTTTAACTTCAAACCTAATGCATCTGCATTGCTCGAATTGAAGTCTACTCCATATTTGACTCTTGCGGTGTGTTGGAATGATGTTGTAAAGCTCATTTCAAAATCTGCAATTATTAATCCGATTCTCATGTCACAAAAATATTAGAAACTCCTCATGTTTTACGTTTATAGATTTTACTGAACTATCCCTGGCTGAAGCCTACTTGAAACCATATTCTACTGGTAAATAATAGCATTATCTGCTTCTAAAGACTTGTCAAACAGGAGTCCTGCTGCATCTGAGTGTTTCAAGTGATAATCAAGCCAGGGTACCAAATACCTGTTGATGATCCGATGTTGCTCTTCTTTCGTTATCTCTGGTTTAGGTTTACACGTACCCTCGCCAAAGCTGCATGTAAAGCTCTTACCAGCCATCAGGCAGTGACTGCCGCCCTTTATGCCAATGTAATGCTTGCTTTTGCAGCTCAGCCCATCATACATGGGTAACTGGTTTGTTTTGGCAGGCGTGATACAATCATTTAACCCAGCAAATACAAGTGCAGGTACTTTGATATTTTTTGCTGCTGTGATTGCTGATGGCTTCGTCTCTGCTGCCGCAAGCGTTGCGATCGCTTTGATGCCTGGATCGTTTGCTGCTGCAATGAACGCAGAACCACCGCCCATGCTATGACCCATTACACAATTCATGGTGTCCACCTCGTTGTAGAATATGGAACCAGGTGTATTGCCGAGCACTAATAGCTTTTTAAGGATGAATGAGAGGTCTTTGCCCAATTCCCCATGACTTGGTGAGAACGAAGATTCTGATGTCGGAAATGCCACTATATAGCCATTAGGGACTACTGCTTCCCAGATATTCTGGTACGCATCCCATTTCATCACAAAGCCATGTCCGAAGCTGATGGCTGGCACCTTACTTTTCAGCGTTTTTGAAAAACTAACGTTTTCACCTGCTGCATCAGCAGGATAGTATATCTCGCATGGTACCGCTCTGTTGTTTCTGGAGCTATCGATCAGGGTCATTGTTACATGCCCTATCTGGTAGGACTGCCCAAATATCTGACTGCACGCAACTATCGCCAAGACTGTTAAGATTACTCCTTTCATGCAACCAAAATTATTGTAAATATTCTGTGTAAATATCTTGCTCTCAACTATGCTATGCGTCAAATAGGTGCCTTAATTTACGCATAATATGCGTAGAATAACCTACTTTCGCTCTGACTATAGGGGAATAATCTTCGCATATCACATTTCATCATGGCTAAATACATTTACCAGGAAGCTAAATGGGGACATTTTACCTGGGATACACCAAAGATAACATCCCTGCTTGCTGCCATCAGGCACAGGCAAGGTAGGTTATTGGGGAATATGGAAGCTCTTGGTTTTAATCTTCGTTCTGAAGCACTATTGGAATCGCTGACACTGAATGTGATCAAGACAAGTGAGATTGAAGGTGAGATATTAAACCCAGAACAAGTACGATCTTCGATTGCCAGGAGACTGGGTATGAATATTGCTGGTTTAGTGGCTTCCGACAGAAATGTAGATGGTGTTGTTGAAATGATGCTCGATGCCACGCAGGGATTTAAAGATCCGCTTACAACGGATCGTTTATTCGGGTGGCATTCTTCCTTATTCCCATCTGGCAGGAGTGGCATGTATAAAATTAAGGTTGCAGAATGGAGGGATGATAGCAAGGGTGCTATGCAAGTTATTTCTGGCGGTTATGGAAAGGAGAAAGTTCACTTTGAAGCTCCAGCTGCCGATACATTAGATAATGAGGTCTCAAGGTTCCTTGAATGGTTTAATGGAGTGGAGTTAAGTGACCCAGTGTTAAAGGCTGCGGTAGCTCACCTATGGTTTGTTACCATTCACCCCTTCGATGATGGTAACGGTCGAATTGCGAGGGCTATTGCAGATATGCAGTTAGCCAGGGCTGATGGAAGTGCTCAACGTTTTTACAGCATGTCGGCACAGATACAAAGGGAGAGGAATCAGTATTATGAAATACTGGAATCCACTCAGAAGGGAACTCTGGACATTTCTAACTGGATGATCTGGTTTTTGGAATGCCTAAATCGATCTTTGGATGCAACAGAACAGTTATTGTCGAAGGTATTAGTCAAGGCTAAGTTCTGGGATAAAGCGTCTGGAGTACCATTCAATGATCGCCAAAAAATAATGGTCAATAAGTTGCTGGATGATTTTGAAGGCAAGCTAATCACAGCTAAGTGGGCAAAGATGACCAAATGCTCCCATGACACAGCGATCCGTGATATTCAGAATCTGATAGAGAAGCAAATACTGGTGAAGGAAGATGCTGGCGGAAGAAGTACCAGTTATCGGCTTAATATTGATTTTTAAATTGTCTAAAACGTATCTTATAAAACACCTGCTTTTTATCATGCTCCTGCTATCTGGTTTGGAAAAACAACGCTAAAAAGCAACTCATGTGTTAACTGAAAAATCCTAAACAGTTTTCCACTATTCCAAGGTATTGTGGGTTTGTTCATGATTTGTATATTTGAGTTGTTCAACAATTATTAAAACATAAAAATTAACTATATGAACAAAGGAGAACTCATTGACAAAATTTCAGCTGACGCAGGTATCACCAAAGTGCAAGCAAATGCAGCGATAGACTCATTCACAGGCTCTGTGATCGCAACTCTTAAAAAGGGTGACCGTGTTACCCTGGTGGGATTCGGTACATTCTCGGTATCAGCTCGTGCTGCTCGTAATGGTCGTAATCCTCAGACTGGTGCTGTAATAAAAATTAAAGCCAGTAAGGTGCCAAAGTTCAAATCTGGAAAGGGTTTCGCTGAAAGTATTAATAAGAAGAAATAACACTTCAATTTTCTCATAATAAAATTTAAAGCAGGAGATTTCGGACTCCTGCTTTTTTAATTAAGGTTTGACGTAAAAGTCAAAGGTTGATTTGTCAATAATATTCCTTTCCCCATTTGTAAAGCTCCTTTAGTATTGGCTGCAATTTTCTTCCTTTATCGGTAAGGGTATATTCGACTGTTGGTGGTACAGTGGCATATGCAACCCGTTTTACAATATCATGAGCTTCCATAAGCTTTAATTCTTTCACAAGCATCCTTGTATTGATACCTTCAATACTACGCTCTAATTCTTTAAATCTTTTGGTGCCTTCGAAGAGTGAATAGACTATTGTGAAAGCCCATTTACCACCCAAAATCTCCAAAGACTGTCTAACGGGGCAAGATCTATCGTTTATTTTTCCAAATATTTTCTCAGTGTTAGCCATATTGCTTTACATTATGTTACTACTATACATTGTTGATACTACTTGCAAATGTAAAGTAAAGTACTTTAGTTTGCATTTCTAAATTCATAAAAAATGAACATTGCACTTTGGGTTATTCAAGGAATTCTCGCAACCATGTTTTGCATTTCGGGCATCATGATTTTAACACAGCCGAAAGAAAAGTTAGCGGCAAAAATGCCATTTGTAAATGACTATTCAGATCCAATGGTCAAACTTGTTGCTTTTGCACACATCTTTGGTGCCATAGGTTTAATACTACCTTTGTTGTTGAACATAATACCAATTCTAACGCCAATTGCTGCCAGCGGATTAGCACTGGTAATGCTGTTGGCTATAGGGTACAACAAGAAAAGAGGCGACAATAAAGGGGTCATAGTGGACGTTGTTATTCTGACACTTTATTTATTAATCGCTGTTGGTAGATTTAAAGGGCTGTAAATAGATTTTGTATTTGTAGTTTCCTATTTTAAATGCTGGTATGTTATGAGCAATAAATTAGAATATAAAGAAGCATTTGTAATACTGGCGGAAACACTTGATGGCTGGAGGTCACCAGTTAGTGAGGAGGGTAGTAAAATGCTTCAATTGCATTACCAATGGGCAAACGAGTTAGTCAGAATAGGACATACTTTAATGGCAGGACCTTTGGATCGGGAATTATTTACAAAATCCGACTATAAGATCTCTGGTCACCTTACTGGTTTGATTATTATCAAGTCAACTTCAAGGGAAGAAGCTGAACAGATTGCCTTCCAGGATCCCTTTCACATAAATGGTTATAGAACAAATAAGGTATACTCTTTTGCTATCGGCTTCGCAAATCCTGATATTTTAAAGGTGGTATCCGAAATGCTGTAAGATTTCATAACAACAAAATTCCGATAAGAATGAAAAAATTTATGGTTGATATCCTTTTAGAAGGATTGGACACAGAAACAAGAATGAAGCTTCTACCAAAGGAGCAAGAAGTGGTTAAGGAGCTGGAGTCAAACGGTACAATAGTGGATAACTTCATTAAGCTTGATATGTCTGGCATTTACATGGTTGTTATGGCTACTGACCCTGATGATGTTCATAGAAAACTCAGTGCTTTGCCGTATTACCCTTACATGAAAATAAATATAGTACCAGTAAGGTTCATTAACAGCGTTAATGCATAAGAGCTGGTGAGGGTGCTTCTAAATTGGATTTACTGCATCAAATCTGCACGGTCATTTGTAGTAATGCTAAATCAAAGCCCTTCTCCTTAAGCCTGGTAATTATTCCCTGGTAAACTGCATCGCTCATCTTCGGTGTCCTGGATAATATCCATAGATACTTCTTGCTCGGATGGCTCACGACTGCATAGCTGTAATCGTCAGCCAGGTCGATGATCCAATACTTAGCTCTGAATGGGAAGAAGAATTGCACCTTCAGCTTTGCATTGCCCGTGTTCTTTTCAACGAATGCCTTTCCTTTAATATAGGATTGTTTGCCGTTGATGCTGCCTCTGTTGCATCGGTTCTCAACGATTAGATAGCCCTTGTTGGTCATGGTGTATTCAGCAGTGGTGCAATGGCATCCCTTTTGGAAGCTCATAGGAAATGAAGCTATCTCATACCATTTGCCAGCGTACTTATTCACGTCAACATTGGGGACGGTTTCAATTGGTTGGGCGTTTGATGTGACTGACATAATGATGGTGAGAAGAGTGAGTAAATATTTGCTCATTGGTATGTTATATTGTTCTGATGAGTGAACCATTTTCCTTTCTGATTTCAGTTTTGCCTTTACTGGTAGTTAGTGCAATATCAGAACCATGCCATCTGGCGTTGGTTGCGTCACCGTTACCAATAGTTCTTATTAGTGAACCGTTTTCCTTTCGGATCTCAACTTTGCCTTTTACCGTAGTTATTGCGACCATTGACTGGTCGGAGTTAAAGTCGGCATTAATGGCATCGCCATTACCTATGTTACGAATAAGAGAGCCATTATCCTTTCGGATTTCAACTTTGCCGTTGACTATTTTGAGTATGTTCATTTGAATATTCGTTTTTCGCTTTAATAATAACCTTTACCTGGAATTAGATGCCTTACACCGCCTCTTGGGTTAGCAACATCATTTTCCCGCCTTGGTATAAGATGAGTGTGGC
>CAISDV010000112.1 GCA_903884185.1 uncultured Chitinophagaceae bacterium
TCATTTTTAGCCTATCGTAAATTATTTCATCTCTTTTTCTGCGAGCTCAAACAATTTTTTTCTTTTCCAGTTATACCAGGGTTTGGGAATGGTCTTTTTCAGGAGCGTATCAATACTACGCATGCCAAACAGGTTCCAAAGGCCTTTTAGTTTACCACCCATAGAAGACTGCAGCGCGCGCAGGCTCATGGCAAAACCACTATCAAGGTATTCCATATGGTGCCAGTATCCAGCAGGCATAAATAAAGTATCGCCATGTTCGAGTATCACCTCATAACCTTTGGCAAATTTTAATGCCGGGAATGAGTTATAGTCGGGCGTACCATTGTTGAGATAATAATTGGAGAAATCAGCAAGGCTCAATACTTCAAAAGGTTTGCGATAAAGTTTATGTTGTTCTTCATTAGGAAAAAGAAGCACTCTTTTTCTGCCTGAAAATTGCGTGTGCAGGATATGGCTCATGTCGATGTCAAAGTGCATGTGCGTGATCGAACTCTGTCCGCCTGTAAACAACATGGGGTAACGTTTTACAAAGCCGGCCATTAAATTTTCCGGCCAGGTAAAATCTTTTGTCAACTCAGGTGCATGTTCAAATATATTAAACAGGAAAATGCGCCACCCTGCCGGCCCATCGCTGATCATGTCAATATATTCTCCAAAAGTTTTATAATCATCTGCCGTATTAATGGGGGTGTATGCATCGCTCTTTACATTATTATATAAGCCGACCTTTTTATCGCCCACCAGTTTTTTAAAATAATCCCAGCTCCATTTTTCATATGCAGGCCATTGCTTAGCAAGATCTTTGATGATCAATGGCTTTTTGGGGCTGTAATAATTCTTTTTAAAATCTTCAGGCGAGATAGTATTGACCGTATCAACAGGTTGCAAATGCATAGGAAAAGAATTATGTGCAAAGGTAAGTTGAACAGGGCTTTTCGTGGCGGTAGCTTTCCTAATAAGGTGTAAAATTTTCCGGTATCCGCTTTGCGGGGTATATTTAATGATGTTGCTTCAAATACATCCTGAGAACCCCAATCCGCGCCACATTAAAACAACTGTGGAATGTTTGCTGGATGGGGGTGTGATCATCTACCCCACAGATACCATCTATGGATTAGGGTGTGATATTTTTCAGCACAAAGCCATCGAAAAGATCAGCCAGATAAAAAATATCGATCCTAAAAAAGCGCAGTTAAGTTTTATCTGCTACGATCTTAGCGCCCTTAGTAAATACACCAAAAGTATTTCCACACCACTCTATCGGTTATTAAAAGGCCACCTGCCCGGGCCCTATACTTTTATTTTGCCTGCCAGCAGGGAAGTGCCTAAAATATTACAAAGCAAAAAAAATACAATTGGGCTGAGGGTACCGGATAACAATATTGCAAGAACGATCGTACATGAACTCGAACATCCTTTGTTAAGTGCATCATTGCCGGGGGAGATGGTGGAAGAATACACAGACCCGGAAGTGATCTATGAAAAGTTTAAAAATTTTGTTGATATTGTTATTGATGGAGGTATTGGTGGAATGGTGCCTTCTACCGTGGTTGACTGCACTAAGGATAATTATATTGTAACAAGGCAGGGAGCAGGAGAATGGAACTACCAGGATTGAGCAACAGTTAAAAAAAAGGTAAAGAAGTTTTCTTTGCGCAACGAAATTTTTACAAAAACTGCCTTAAAAAATATGAGAAAAAGAGAATTTGTTTTTTCCGTATTCACGGCCATCATTCTTCTCTGTTCCTGCCGTACACACCGTTATATTTATTCGCCACCACCACATAACATCCCATATTTTCAAGAAAAGGGTGATTCTAAATTAACTGCTTATTATTCAGGCGGATTTGATAATGAGAGCAATGAAGGGTTTGATATACAAGCTGCTTATGCCATTACAGATCATTTTGCAGTTGCGGGAGCTTATTCAGGCAGGAGCGAAAAAAATATCTATCCATACGCTGCGCATTCGCCGTATAATACCAATATTTTTGACAGCTCTGTCGTGCAATACACTAGAAGCATGATAGAAATAAGTGCAGGCTGGTTCACGCCACTCAATAAAAAAAGGACGATCACATATAACTTATACGGAGGATTTGGCCTTGGAAAATTTAGTATACAAGATGCAGGGTTAGACAGTGCAGGAAAGAATTATAACAGGTCTTATTCAAATGATCTCAGTAAAATATTTTTAGAGGGAGGGTTTAATTTCATGCCGAGTAAAAATTTTCATTTCTCTCTCTCAGGCACACTTTCATGGGTGCATTATGGAAATAATACCAGTTCTTATACAAGCAGGGAACTGCAATATTTTTACCTGGATAAGATCACTAACCAGACACTTTTCTTTTATGAACCCGCACTTAACTTCCAGATCGGGCTGCGTAAATGGCTGAAGCTGGATATTACAGAAACTCTTTGCAGCGCTCTTCCTGAGAATTATCCGGCTACAAGGACATTCATGCAATCCGTGGGACTAACAGTTGATCTTTCAAAAATTGGCAGGTTAAAGTAATAGCCCTTCTTTTTTTGGAATGATATCAAAACTCTTTCGGTGATGCCTGCATAAACCAAATTCTTCTATCGCTTTACGATGTTCCGCTGTACCATACCCTTTATTTTTTCTCCAGTTGTATTGAGGGAACTCATCATGCAACTGCCGCATATAAGCATCGCGGTATGTCTTTGCAAGAATGCTTGCGGCCGCAATACTGGCATAGATCCCATCTCCCTTGATGATGCAATGATGGCGAACAGTTTTATATTTTACAAAACGATTTCCATCGATCAATAAAATTCCAGGTTTCTTTTTTAACGCATCAATAGCCAGGTGCATAGCTTTAAAAGAGGCTTTTAAAATATTGATGCGGTCAATTTCTTCGGTGCCCACACTTGCTACGGCATAAGCGATCGCCTTCTCTTCAATGATTATTTTTAATTCTTCTCTTATTCCGGCAGAAACCTGTTTACTATCATTCAATAGCGGATGAAAAAAATCCTTTGGCAATATTACCGCCGCAGCAAATACAGGCCCGGCATAACACCCCCTGCCTGCTTCATCACAGCCGGCTTCGGTTAATTTTTCCTGGTAATAGGATCTAAGCATATTTTTAAATCGATCCTTTAAAAGTACCTTTGTGCTCCTGGTACAAAATTATCGTCCTGGATTTATACTATGAACGATCATAACAAATATATCCGTTTTACAAAGGTTATTGTAGTAGTGGTTTTTGGAGTGATATTGGCCGGAAGCATTGTGCGTACCACCCAAAGCGGTATGGGCTGTCCCGACTGGCCCAAATGCTTCGGAAATCTCATTCCGCCTACGCGCGCGGAGCAGGTTGCTTTTCAGCCTAATCATATTTACCACCAGGGACAATTCATCATTTATAATGACAGTTTGAAATATGCAAAGCAGGAATTTGTAAGTGGAAATATGTTTACGCCTGCTGATTGGATTCAATATGAAAAGCACAATTACGCAAAATTTGAAGTGTACCAAACCTGGATCGAATATGTAAACCGTTTACTAACAGGCGTACTTGGAATATTGTTGCTGTTGCATCTGATATGGAGCTTTAAAAACTTTTATAAAAAACACCGCACCATCTTTTGGCTTTCATTATTAATGATCGGGATCACCGGTTTTGAAGCATGGCTTGGGAAAACTGTAGTGGATTCAAACCTGGCAGTTATTAAGATCACGGCACATATGTTTTCTTCTTTAGTATTGGTGGCCATACCTGTACTGATCATTTCAAAACTGAATACAGAAGCGAAAGTGCAAAACAGTCAATTAAAATGGCTTACTATCATCACGTTATTCCTATTGGTCATTCAAATATTATTTGGTACTGAAACCCGGCAACAGATAGATGATATCGCAAAATCGCTCAACTATGCACAAAGAGAATTATGGATAGACAGGCTTGATATGGCGTTTAAAATACACCGCAGCTTTTCATGGGTGGTGGCCATTTTTTGTTTTATCATATTATTGAAAACAACAAAGAAAGAGAAATCCCAGCTTAACAGGTACGCGTTGTGGATCATAATAGTGGTTCTGGGTTTGATCATTCTTGGTTCGGTGATGGCTTTCTGGAATATACCTGCTTTTATCCAACCATTACATTTGCTTTTATCGTCTATTCTTGTGATCGCTCTATTTTCTTTCCGCCTGCGGCTGAAGTAATTTGTGTTTTTTTTCTGGATGATTTGTTGAAGAAAACTTACATTCAACAAGCGAATAAAGGATAATGCTCACCTTATGAAGAAATTTCTCACAGGCTGTTGGTACTCTTTGCCTGTACAATTACTTCTCCTTCATTTCCGGAGATACCAGGTTTTCCTGATCTTCTGGTATATTCTTTTTGCAACGGTCACAGGAAATTTTATGAAACCGTTTGGCGGGGATTCTCTTTTCCTGGCACCAGAATATTTTGGAAATGTAACGCCATTCAGTACTGCTATCGTAGGCTTTGCCATTGGCGTCTTTGTGATGAGTTGGAATATCACCACTTTTATCCTTCACAGCAGGCAGGTTAGATTTTTAGTGACCACAGCACAACCCTTCCTGAAATATTGTATCAATAATGCATTACTTCCTTTAGCATTTCTTGTTGTTTATTTTATCAACGCCTATGAATATGCGCGTCACCAGGAATTGATCCCTGCGATGAAAGTAGCCGGACTTTCAACGAGTTTTTTCGGTGGTTTTCTTTTATCTGTTTTTATTGCATTTGCTTATTTTTTTGGGGCTGATAGAAGGATCTATCTGCGGCTTGGAAAGAACATTAAAACGGCCAATGAAGAATATGTGGAGGCGTTAAAAAAACCACAGTTGCCACCCGGAAAAACAGAAATGCGGATCGACTGGTTTCTGAGTGCCCGGCTGAATTTGCGAAAACCAAGGGATGTACGCCACTATAACCCTGAATTCCTGGACAGGATATTTGCGCACCAGCATGTAGCCGCGGTGATCGCTGTGATACTTGCCTTTTTATTTTTAATTGGTGTGGGTTTCACATCAGATGAACGATTATTCCAGATTCCTGCTGCAGCAAGCATCACTATCTTTTTTGCGGTACTGATCGGCGCTGCGGGCGCTATTTCCATGTTTTTGAAAACATGGAGTATTCCTTTGCTCGTGGTGATATATATCTGCATCAATTTTCTTTACCAGAAAGATATTATTGACCCGCGTAACAAAGCATACGGGTTGAATTACCAGAATAAAGATGAAAGGCCGCAATATTCCCAGGAAGCCATCACGAAGCTGGCATCAACAGAAAATATCAATAAAGACAAAGAAGAATTTTTACGGATATTAAATAACTGGAAAGCGAGGCAAAAAGAAGCAAAGCCCACTCTCTTTATCATCAACACAAGTGGTGGCGGTATTCGTAGCGCCAATTTTACCATGAACGCTTTGCAGGAGTTGGACAGCCTGATGGGTGGGCAGCTGATGCAAAGAACACTTTTTATCAATGGTGCATCAGGCGGGTTGCTGGGAGCTGCATATTTCAGGGAATTATATTACCGAAAACAATCCGGCCGGTATATCAATCTGCATGACAAAAAATACGTGGAGGATATATCGCAGGACCTGCTAAGTCCGCTTTTTTCTTCTTTTGTATCGAGGGATATCGTAGGGCCGGTACAAAAATTCTCTTACAATAATTTTCAATATTCAAAAGACAGGGGATATGCATTTGAGCAAAAACTTAATGAGAACACGCATGGCATATTGAACAAACAACTGAAAGATTATGCAACGGCTGAGGAGCAGGCCATTATCCCGTTCATGTTCTTTAATTCTATTGTAAGCCGTGATGGCAGGAAGATGATCATCAGCACACATCCTGCAAGATTTTTGATGAAACCTGCATTTAATGAAAAAGAACTAGCCACATTTGACGCAGACGCCATTGATTTCAATTCTTTTTTTGCAAAGCAAAACAGCAATGATATCCGTGTTCTTTCCGCATTACGGATGAATGCTACTTTTCCTTATGTATTGCCTAATGTATGGCTGCCCACCAACCCGGTAGTGGATGTGATGGATGCGGGGCTCCGCGATAACTTTGGACAGGAAACCACACTCCGTTTCATTGATGTATTTAAGGACTGGTTAAAAGAAAATACCTCAAAGGTGGTAGTGCTGCAACTGCGTGACCGTAGTATTGGTAATTGGGATAAACCGTTCGTTGACAAAAATCTTCTCAGCCTGCTTACGGCGCCATTTTTATTATTACAAAACGATTGGTACAAGCTACAGGATTATGCGCAGCATGACCAATTGGAATACTTTTCTGAAAATTATGGCCCAGATTTTTACAGGATATGTTTGCAATATGTAGCTACGGAAAAAGATGCATCGGCCAGCCTGAGTTTTCATTTAACTGCTGCAGAAAAGAAAGGGATCGCAACGTCATTAAATAATTCTGTGAATAGTGAATCATTCAGCAGGTTGAAGCAATTGTTGAAATAAATTACTCCTGTATCAGCATAAAAGAATCTTTGAGCACCTGGATTGAAAACTCATCTGCGGTATCTTTTGGCTCCCCGTCAATATGCAATGGAGCATGTTTTAGATTTCGTATTGTAAGCGAGGGCACCTGGAAATACAATACATTTTTTTTGCTCATATCATCTACCAGCGCCTGCAATTTATTATTACCACGCAACTGATTCAATATTGCAAAAGGCAGTTTTGCTTTGTTCATTTTCTGAACAATCACGATATCCAGTAAACCATCATTCAGGTTGGCATGAGGAGCGATGGTAAAATTATTCCCGAACTGGTTGCTGTTGGCGATGCTGATAAAAAACGCATCAGTGTAAAAGGAAAAATTATCGAGCACCACTTCAAATTGATAAGGATGTGCCTTAAAAAAATTCACGAGGCTTTGCTGGGTGTAAGTAAATAATCCCCTTGATTCTTTGGTTGCAAAATTATGTGCCACCTGTGCATCAAACCCAAGCCCACTCAGCATACAGGAGTAATGGTCATTCACAAGAAATGCATCTGTTTTTTTTGCTTCACCCGAAAAGATCAAAGCCAGGGCTTCCTGTGGTTTTTTTGGGATACCTGCTGTAAGAGCCAACCCATTGCCAGAGCCAACCGGGATGATGCCAAAATGGACAGGGACGCCACGCAAAGCGCCTGTTACCTGGTTCACCGTTCCATCGCCACCAATGATCACCACATCTGTGATGCCTTCGGATGAGATCTTTTCTTTTAAAAAATCGTAATCGCCGGCAGGGTTGGTAGAAACTATCTCAAAGGGTATTTCATTTGCAGCTGTTTCTCTTTCGACCAATTTTCTAACTCCTTCTTTTTTGGAGGTCCCGGATATTGGATTAAGCAGATAAATAATTTTCCTGTTCATGTCTTCTTTTAGAATTCTTTCAAATCAATCACCATTTTAATAATGCGCTGGCCCAGGTAAAGCCGCTTCCAAAAGCTGCCAGGCATACCAGGTCTCCTTCTTTTATTTTTCCTTCCTGCCATGCTTCACATAATGCAATGGGTACAGAAGCGGCAGTAGTATTGCCATAGCGCTGGATATTATTAAATACCTGCTCATCCTTCAACCCTAATTTTTGCTGCACAAACTGTGCAATTCGAAGATTGGCCTGGTGCGGGATCAGCATATTTATATCAGAAGCCAGGTAGCCGTTTGCTTCCAGTGATTCTTTTATCACTTCAGGAAATTTCACGATCGCTTTTTTGAAAACGGCAGGGCCATCCATAAAAGGAAAATTTTGGGCATCATCCACCATCTTATTGCTCATGAACATTTGCGCAATTTCGGCATCATCAAAATCAGCATATTTTCCCCAATGATTGGCATGTGTTCCCGGATTATACATGGCGAGTATTTCTGCAGATTCACCGTCGCTATGTAAATGCGTACTTAAAATACCACGCCCGCTTTCTTCTGTTGGCTGCAATACAACAGCGCCTGCCCCATCACCAAAGATCACACTGATATTTCTGCCGCGGGTTGTCATATCAAGACCGAAAGAATGTTTCTCACTTCCAATCAACAGGATATTTTTATACATGCCTGTTTTTATAAATTGATCGGCCACACTCAATCCATATAAAAAACCACTGCATTGATTGCGGATATCCAGTGCACCAATTTCTTTCATCTTCATTGCTCGCTGTACCAACACACCGCAGCCGGGGAAATAATAATCAGGAGATAGTGTGGCAAAAATAATAAAGTCAATATCTGCTGCTGTGATCCCTGCCCTTTCAATTGCGATCTTAGCTGCTTCCACACCCATGGTTGTGGTTGTTTCAGTTGTGCGGTTTGCATAACGGCGCTCACGTATACCCGTCCGTTCTTCGATCCACTCGTCAGTGGTCTCCATGTATTTCAGCAGGTCATTATTCGTGAAAATATTTTCCGGCACATACATTCCAATACCTGCGACCTTGGTTCGTGGCATATCAATCGTTTTAGCGGGGGTGAAGATAGGAGAAATTAGTTTTTAGGATTAATAGGATGAGTTGAATTGCATCACTGTTGTAAGAAAAACTGTACCAGTTTATTGTATTAAAGATGATTTCAGGAATACTGGCAATACCAGCGTAAAAAAAGCAAATTATAGCCGGATATCCGCTTATTCGTTAAGTTTTTGATTAGCCCTTGTCCTACCATTGTTTTAGCGTACCTTTGCAGCCTCAAATTTTTACATGGAAATAAGGAATATAGCTATCATCGCCCACGTTGACCACGGTAAAACTACCCTTGTGGACAGGATCCTGCAAGCCACAAAGGTATTCCGCGACAACCAGGATACTGGTGATTTGATCATGGACAGCAATGACCTGGAAAGGGAAAGGGGTATTACCATCTTCAGCAAAAACGCTTCGGTTCAATATAAAGGAGTAAAGATCAATGTAATTGATACGCCGGGGCATAGTGACTTTGGCGGGGAAGTAGAACGCGTATTGAAAATGGCCGATGGGGTATTATTGCTGGTAGATGCTTTTGAAGGGCCGATGCCGCAAACAAGGTTTGTATTGCAGAAGGCATTACAACTGAACCTGCATCCAATTGTTGTGATCAATAAAGTAGATAAACCCAATTGCCGCCCTGATGAAGTACATGATGCGGTATTTGAACTGTTTTTTAACCTGGATGCTACCGAAGAACAATTGAACTTCCCTACTTTTTACGGAAGCGGCAAGCATGGTTGGTTCAATGACAGCCTTACAGAAACAGAAGATATCCTTCCATTGATGGATGGGATTATTAAATATGTTCCGCCACCAAAAGTGAATGAAGGAACACTTCAGATGCAGATCACTTCACTTGACTATTCATCTTTTCTTGGAAGGATCGCGATCGGTAAAGTAACGCGGGGTTCAATTAAAGAAGGGCAATCCATTGCATTGGTGCAGGTTGAAGGCGTTAAAAAATCGCGTGTAAAAGAACTATATGTGTTTGAAGGAATGGGGAAGAGAAAAGTAACCGAAGTATTATCAGGTGATCTTTGTGCGGTTGTTGGCCTGGAAGATTTTAATATTGGCGATACCATTACTGATCCTGATAATCCAGAGGCATTGCCGGTGATCAGTGTAGATGAACCTACGATGAGCATGTTATTTTCTATCAACAACTCACCTTTCTTTGGCAAGGATGGAAAATTTGTTACATCAAGGCATTTGCGCGACAGGTTGATGAAAGAAACAGAAAAAAATCTTGCGTTGCGTGTAGAAGATACCGATAACGCAGATAGTTTCCTGGTATACGGACGTGGTATTCTCCATTTGGGAATATTGGTTGAGACCATGCGCAGGGAAGGATATGAACTAACGGTAGGTAACCCGCAGGTATTGGTAAAAGAAATTGATGGCAAAAAGAATGAGCCGTATGAAATATTGGTAGTGGATGTTCCTGCAGAATTCAGCGGAAAGGTGATAGACCTTGTTACACAACGCAAAGGCGAAATGCTGGTGATGGAAAGTAAAGGAGAGATGCAACATCTTGAATTTGATATTCCTTCAAGAGGGTTGATAGGATTGCGTTCCAACATGCTCACAAACACAGCAGGTGAAGCCGTAATGGCGCATCGTTTCCTTGAATACAAACCATGGAAAGGCCCTATTCCCGGAAGAAGCAATGGTGTATTGATCTCGAAGAACCAGGATAAAACAACAGGATATTCAATTGATAAGTTGCAGGATAGAGGTACATTTTTTATCGATCCAGGAGAAGAGGTGTATACAGGACAGATCATTGCCGAGCATATCAAACCAGGAGATTTGATCGTGAATGCAACGGAACCTAAAAAACTGACGAACCACCGTGCGAGCGGTAGTGATGATGCTTCACGCATTGCACCAAAGACCTTGATGACGCTGGAAGAATGTATGGAATATATCCAGCAGGACGAGTGTATCGAGGTAACGCCTAAGAACATCCGTATGCGTAAAGTGCAGCTCAACGAAGATGAAAGGAAAAAAGTAAGCAAGAAGATGACTGCTGAAGTAGCGTAAATTCTTTAATTGATATTTTCAACAAGGCCACCTCTATCAAGCGGGTGGCTTTTTTGTTCGTCATTTGGCCTCAGCAAATAATTTGTGTTGCAATTGTCCCCGTCGCAGCAAGGCAATGCATTGGTATTACAAACCGGGCATTGATAATGGCCATGAACTTGCACCAGTGTAACTACGTGATTGCAGAAAGGGCATCTTTGGTCTTGCATGAGATAAAATTATCTGCAACAGGTTAAAAACTGGTACTAACTTTTCAACAGGTGTTTATACAATGATAAACCTTCCGGAAGGATTAGTTCCGGAAGGTTTATTTTTTGAAATGATCAGTTTTTGCTTACCACAAAATTTTCTGTTGTCTTAATCTCCACATTGATGCTGAAGCTTTCCAGAAAATTCACCTGGTCGGCCTTGATGGAAAAAGAAAGTTTTTTATACTCCGCTTCTTTTGGAAGTTCGAAGACCTTTGAAAACAGCTTTTCTTTAGAAACGTTCCTGTAAACTGTTTCGCCATACTCATTGGTGATGGATACAACAAAAGGCTTGCCGTTGCTGTTTTCATACTGCAATGAGAATAAAAGGCTGTTCTCGTTACTTCCTGTATATTTTACAGAGGCTTTGTTCTCAGCGCTTACACTAAGAGGAATTGTTTGATAACGGTTCTGAGCAAGGCTTTTGTTCTGTGCAGAAAGGAATATTGCTGCTACCAGTAAATTGCCCAGGAAAAATTTCTTAGCGATAATGCTCAATGATTGCTTTTTCATAGTTTTTATTTTTAATAGGATGAATAATGATACACGGGCATGCCTCCGGCATAACAGGTGTAGGTTTTTCTTTGTAAAAATTTTCTATGGATGGGCAACCGGTTTCACATGGGTAAGCAGGACGCTTATTGTAGATGAAATCCAAACCGGTTTGTTGCCAATTAATACCCGTTTTTAAAAAAGGTAACCCTACAGTTTTTATGGACAATCTAAAAATTACGGAAACGATTGCGTAAAATATTTGCGCATTAAGCCTGGACGGGTTTGTTCAATGTTAACCAAAGCAGGTCTTTCAACTCTGTTAACCCTTTATTTGTAATGGAAGAAATAAATAAGTGTGGAACATTTTTGGGTAATTCTTTGCTGATGGCTTCTTTTAATTCATCATCCAGCATATCACTTTTACTTACAGCGATGATAAAATCCTTTTGCAGCATTTCAGGATTATATTCTTTCAATTCATTTTTTAAAATGTCAAATTCTTTTCCGTGATCAGCGCTATCGGCAGGAATTAAAAACAGCAATACAGAATTGCGTTCAATATGCCTCAGAAAACGATGGCCTAACCCTTTTCCTTCTGCCGCCCCTTCAATGATGCCGGGAAGATCTGCAATGCAGAAACTTTTTCCATCTCTGTATTCTACCATTCCTAACTGCGGTGTGAGCGTGGTGAATGCATAATTTGCGATCTTGGGTGTAGCAGCTGTGATGACAGAAAGGAGGGTAGATTTACCTGCATTGGGGAATCCCACCAAACCTACATCAGCCAACACTTTTAATTCTAATAATTTCCAGCCTTCCAGGCCTTCCTCTCCCGGTTGTGAATGTTCGGGTGCCTGGTTGGTAGGAGTAGCAAAATTGGAATTACCCAATCCACCACGGCCACCTTTCATAAAAATAATTTCCTGGCCGTCTTCCAATATCTCAGCTTCGATCTTTCCTGTTTCTTCATTTTTGGCAACTGTTCCCAAGGGCACTTCAAGAATGATATCTTTTCCATCATGACCGGTGCAATTATTCTTGCTGCCGGCTTCGCCATTTTCAGCGAGTACATTTTTAAAATAACGAAGGTGAAGAAGTGTCCAGAGGTTGCTGTTGCCGCGCAGGATGATATGTCCGCCACGCCCGCCATCGCCACCATCGGGGCCGCCCATTGCGGTAAGTTTGTTACGCATGAAATGCCTTGCGCCCGCGCCACCATGGCCACTGCGGCAAAAGATGCGGATATAGTCTATGAAATTTTTCTCTGACACGTTTTACATTGAATGGCTGCAAAGGTAAGCCAATGAAGATGGATGCGGTCAGCTTTTAGTTTCGTTCCAGGTTTTGTAAACCGGCTGCTGTGTTTTGGTGTCTTGGGGTATTTCTCTCAGCGGCTCGCATTCTTTCCAATGATCCTGCATGTCTTTGGGGAGGGATTGGTATAATTTGGTACCATCGTTTTTCCATGCGGCCATTTCATCACTTACTTCTTTGATCTTTTTTGCGGGATTACCAACAATAAGGCTTCTTCTTTCAAACTTTTCTCCTGCTTTGATCATAGTTAGAGCGCCAACAATACATTCATCACCTAATTCCACATTATCCATTACCACACTGTTAATACCTATCAGGCAATTCTTTCCAATAGTTGCGCCATGGATCACAGCGCCGTGACCGATATGAGATCCTTCTTTTAATAAAACAGTTACTCCAGGAAACATATGTATCGTACAATTCTCCTGAACATTACAACCATCTTCAATAATAATTCCGCCCCAATCGCCGCGTATAGCTGCACCGGGGCCTATGTAAACATTTTTTCCAATGATCACATTCCCGGTCACCGTGGATAGTGGATGAATAAAGGATGAAGAGTGGATGACGGGAGTGAAGTTTTTATATGAGTAAACCATGTATATAAAGTATATAGAGTAAGCTATCCTAAATCCTTTTCCGTCTTAAAACACGTCCCCTTAAACAAAACAACCAATTCGTCATTCTGATTTCTGATTTCAATAAGGTATAACCCCGTGCGCCTTGTCTTATTTACCTGTTTTGCCTCAGCTGTCAATATATCATTTTCTTTTACTGCTTTGGGAAATGAAATAGAAACATCGAGGGCAACAGTCACTTTTCCATCACTGTTACACGCAAAAGCAAAAGCGCTATCAGCCAGCGCAAATGTAATGCCACCATGGGCAATGCCAAAGGCATTCAGCATTTCTTTGCGGAGTGTCATTTGAATTTTACTATAGCCTTCTCTTATTTCTAAAACTTTCACACCCATCCATTGACTGAACAGGTCAAGTTCCATCATTCGATCAACTACTTTTTTTGCTGATGAGTCATTATCTGTCATGAGTTATATCTTTTAGCCAATAATTTTAAAATTTTGCAATTATTCCTTGGGACCCTTGCGACAACTGCGACCCTGGAAGTATCAAAAACTGAATCGCAAGAAATAGTTGATTTTTATTCACCTTTAAAATCAGGCTTGCGTTTTTCAAGAAATGATTGCACGCCTTCTTTGAAATCGTTTGTAGCGGCCGCTTTTTGTTGAAACTGATCTTCTAATAACAATTGTTCTTCGAGGCTGTTTGTAGCTGAAGCGTTTAGAACATGCTTGATATAACCTAATCCTTTTGTTGGCATCTGCGCCAATGTTTGTGCGATCTTGAAACTTTCTTCTGCAAAACTTTCATCACTAAAGACCTTGTATATCATTCCCATTTTTTCTGCATCAGCAGCGGAAACCTTATCACCCAACATCATCAAAGCGCTTGCTTTTTGCCAGCCTATCAATCTTGGTAAAGTATATGTGCCTCCGCTGTCGGGGATCAAACCCAATTTTGAAAAAGCTTGTATAAATGAAGCAGATTGTGCAGCTACTGCAATATCAGAGGCAAGAGCAATGTTGGCACCGGCTCCGGCGGCAACACCGTTTACCGCGGCAATCACGGGTTTGGGAATATTTCTGATACGGGTGATGATGGGATTATAATGTTCACTCAAAATTTTTTCCATCCCCGGTCCATTTGGGTCAACCACTTCGGCAAGGTCTTGTCCTGCGCTAAATCCTTTTCCATTACCTGTAATATATACGCAGCGAATCTCATGAAGAGAAGCACATTCATCCAAACGTGATTGCAGCAATAATGCCATTTCACGGTTAAAGGAATTGAGTTTATCCGGCCGGTTGAGCGTAATGCACCCAATATTATTTTTTATTTCAAACAGGATGGAAGACATATTTTTTATTTTCAACTTACAATGTACGATTTCTATTCGCAGGCTAATGGCATTTGAAATAATCAAAAGGCTCTTTGCAATCTACACATTGATACAGGGCTTTGCAGGCCGTACTTCCAAACTGCGACACCAACCTTGTATTAAATGAATCACAACGCGGGCATTGGATCGCTTCTTCCTGCTGAAAAGCATCAGGTGTGCAAACAGCCTGTGAGTAATGAGGTGGCGCAATACCGTATACTTTCAATTTCTTTTTTCCGCTTTCACTCATCCAGTCGGTTGTCCATACAGGTGAAAGTGTTTGCGTGATCTTAATATTTGTAAAACCTTCCTGCAACAAGGCAAAACGGATATTCATACTGATCATATCCATGGCCGGGCAACCTGTGTAAGTGGGTGTGATAACTATTTCAAGCGACCATCCATGCAAAGCATTGCCATTTATTTTTACTTCCCTGACAATGCCAAGGTCCAATACTGTCAGCACCGGCACTTCAGGATCTGTTACTTCTCCCAAGATTTCCCAAACCTGTTTTTCAACCTGTTCTTTTTGTTCTGATATGTGAATTGTAGAATTCATGTTTGGTGGAATTACCATTCTGCGCCGGGATAAGCTCTTTGCAGAAATTGCATTTCGGCTAAAACAAATCCCAGGTGTTCGGTATGTTTTCCTTCTTTGCCGCCAGATTGCATCCAGGCGGAATTATTTTCTTTAAAAGGAGAAGCCAGGGTTGCTTCTTCAAATACCGACCTTACTTTATCTGTCCATTTTTCTTTTAATGATTCTGGGCCAACACTTATTCCATTCGTAGCAAGTTCTTTTTCATAATCAGTAGGTAAAAACATCTCGCCGGTAAATGCATATAATTCTTCAACAGCTTTCTCCATTCTTTGTTTGCTTTCATCAGTTCCGTCACCAAGCCTTATCACCCACTCACTACTCCATCGCAAATGATAGGTCACTTCTTTTAATGCTTTCGCAGCAATGGCTGCCAGCCTTTCATCTTTGCTGTGTTGTAGCTGTTGGTATAAAAAGTATTGATAGGTGCTGAAAAAGAATTGCCGCAAGATCGTTTGTGCCCAGTCGCCATTTGGCAACTCTGTGATCAATAGATTTTTAAAATCCCAACCATCGCGCAGGTAAGCCAGTGAATCTTCTGTTGCATGATCTCCTTTTAATTCAGCGGCATACTGGTAAAGATTTCTTGCCTGCCCTATCAGGTCCAATGCAATATTAGAAATGGCGATATCCTGTTCCAATATAGGCCCATGCCCACACCATTCACTATTACGATGGCCGATGATCAATGCATTATCAGCGAGGTGGAGTGTATAATCAATGAGGGATTGGTTCTTCATAATTCTTTACATATGCTTGAGCTCATCGGGCAGGTCATAGAATGTTGGGTGACGATAAGCTTTGTCGTTTGCGGGATCATATAAAGCGCCGGCATCATCGGGGTTGCTGGCATGAATATGTTTGCTTTCCACCACCCAGATGCTCACACCTTCCATTCTGCGGGTATATACATCGCGCGCATTTTCAATGGCCATAGCCGCATCAGCCGCATGAAGGCTGCCCGCATGTTTGTGATCAAGCCCTTGCCTGCTGCGGATGAACACTTCCCATAAAGGCCACTCTTTATTCATATTATTGTTTGATAAGTTTTTTAAAAGCTATGCGGCTTTTACATTTTTCTCTTTCTTCTTTTCCGCATAGGCCATGGCCGCTTCCCTTACCCATGCACCATCTTCCCATGCTTTCTTGCGGGTCTCCAAACGTTGTTTATTACAAGGGCCATTGCCTTTTACCACATTCCAGAATTCATTCCAGTCAATCGCGCCAAAATCATAATGCCCGCGGGCTTCATTCCATACAAGGTTTTTGTCAGGCAATACCATGCCAAGCAATTTTACCTGCTCTGCAGATACATCAACAAATTTTTGCCTGAGCTCATCATTGGTGAATCTTTTTATTTTCCATTTCACGCTTTGTAAAGTGTTGGGACTTTCATCATCGGGCGGGCCGAACATCATGATACTTGGCCACCACCAGCGATTGATCGCATCCTGGCACATTCTCTTTTGCGCTTCATTTCCTTTTGATAAAGTAAGTAACAATTCAAACCCCTGCCGTTGGTGAAAACTTTCTTCCTTACATATCCTCACCATAGCTCTTGCATAAGGGCCATAAGAAGCGCGGCATAAAGGAACCTGGTTCATGATAGCTGCACCGTCAACCAGCCAACCGATCGCGCCCATATCGGCCCAGGTAATAGTTGGGTAATTAAAAATGGAAGAATATTTTGCTTTGCCTGTATGTAACTGATCGTACATTTCTTCTCTTGAAATGCCGAGGGTTTCTGCAGATGAATAGAGATATAATCCATGCCCCGCTTCGTCCTGCACTTTGGCCAATAAAATAGCTTTGCGCCGCAGCGATGGCGCTCTTGTGATCCAGTTGGCTTCAGGTAACATGCCAACGATCTCGCTGTGTGCATGCTGGCTGATCTGGCGTAAGAGTGTTTGCCTGTACTTCTCTGGCATCCAGTCTTTCGGCTCGATCTTTATTTCTGCATCAACCGTATCCTGGAAATGCTTTTCCAAATTGATCTCCATCAAAAAATTTTATCCTCAAAAATAACAAAAAAATGCGGGAGAGGCTAACGAATGTTAGTGTAGGTTTACTATATTTAACCTTTATAAACCTCTCCTCAATTTAAAACCTTTATTTATGACTGACACTGCCATCCAGGAGCAAATAAAGGATATTAAGAAAGCAACAGATAAAGCGCTTCAATCAAAAGAAGCAGCAAGAAAATTTCTTGCTGATGCAGGTATCCTTCAATCGCCCCCCGATAAGAAGAGTGTAGAAACAAAAAAGAAATAGTTTGTCGCATCATCAACCATTTCAAGTAACCGGCTTTCATAGCTGCGATAAAGATGTGGGCCTTGCTGTCTTAAATGGAGAAAACGACCTCAAGCCAAGTAATAATCCATGGGATTGGTTAAGTGGCGGAGTTTATTTTTGGGAGCAAAACCCTGCCAGGGCTTTAGAGTATGCAGAAGAAAGTGCTAAAGGGAAACAATACAACCTGATTCCTGTAAAAACACCTTTTGTATTAGGGGCAATAATTGAATTGGGCAATTGCTTAAATCTTACCGAATCTCAATCACTTTCCATTTTAACGGAAGCATATACCGGGCTTCAAAAATTAAATCGTGAATTGGGAATTAAAATGCCTGAAAACGAAGGTAACAACAGGGCCTTAGACTGCGCTGTTATCAGGTATGCCCATCAATCAAGGAAAGAAAGTGGAAAAGCTTCTTATGATACTATCAGATGTGCTTTTGATGAAGGGGCAAAAGTCTATCCCGGAGCTTCATTTACTTCAAGGCACCACATTCAAATATGTGTGATAAACCAGGAGTTAATAAAAGGATATTTTTTACCCCGCCCGCTTGATTTATTTAATCCTTATTTAAAAAGAGAGTTGACGGCGGGATAACTTCTATTTCATATCATAATCGATCACCACTTTTTCAGTGACCGGGTGCGACTGGCAGGTGAGAATAAAGCCTTGTTTCAATTCTTCTTCTTCAAGTGAATAGTTCAGGTCCATTTTTACTTCACCTTCTATGAGTTTCGCCCTGCAGGTGCAACACACACCACCTTTGCAGGCATAAGGCAGATCGGCACCTTGTTGCAGAGCGGCATCTAAAACACTGTCGCCATTGAATCCAAGATCAAAGTCGAAGCTTCTTCCGTCGAGGCGGATGGTGATCCTGCTTTTGGGGCCGCTATCTTCTTTTTTTGATGGAGGAGTTTTTGCTGATACTTTCTGATTGGGAGTTGTAAATAATTCAAAATGAATTTTCTTTTTATCAATTCCTTTTTGTTCTAAAAAATCTTTGATGCTAAAAATCATTTCTTCAGGGCCACAGATAAAAAATTCATCCATTGATTGTATATCGATGAGTTTGTTCAACCCTTCCAGTTTTGCGGCATCGATCCTTCCAAAATTTATTTCGGCATCTGTTCTTTCCCTGCTGAGTATATGTACAAGGCGAAATTTTTCGATGTATTTATTTTTGAGCGCTTCAAGTTCTTCTTTAAAAATGATGGAGTTACGATTCCTGTTACCATATACTAATGTGAAGTTGCTGGAAGGTTCAGTAAGCAGGACCGTTTTAATGATAGACAATACCGGTGTGATACCACTTCCCGCAACAAAAGCGAGGTATTCTTTTTTGTGCGAGGGATGAAGAGTTGTAAAAAACCTGCCTGTTGGTGGAAGCAGTTCCAATTCATCACCTGCTTTTAATTGATCATTTGCAAAGGCAGAAAAAATACCGCCATCTACTTTTTTTACGGCTACACGAAAATCATTTTCTAATGGAGAGCTGCACAGGGAATAGGAACGGCGGACTTCTTCACCGTTATTGAAAATGCGGATCGTAATATTTTGACCGTGATGGTATTTAAAATTTTCTTTGAGTGTTTCAGGAATATTAAATGCAATGGAGACGCAATCGGGTGTTTCCTGTTTGACTTCTTTTACCGGGATCTTTATAAAGTGAAGCGACATGTTAGCGGTCATTTATCAGTTGAATCAATTCTATCGGCTAGTCTTAAGCCCGCCAACCAAAATGGCGATCATACTTTCTTCGAGTTCCTTGCCGTTGATCTTTTGTTTGCTCCTATGCCAACTTTCGATACCACTGATGGCGTGCAGCATGATCAATACTGCCGTGGGGGCGTCAACTTTTTTGACCTCTTTTTTACGGATACCTTCTTCGATGATGGCTGCAAAACGTTTGCGGTATGTGCGTCGCTGGTTTTGGTAGTTAGATAAATAAGGATCGGCGAGATGTTTCCATTCGCGGTCGCTTACATATACTTCTTCAAAATGATGCACCATGCCACTGATATGAAAGCGAAGAAGTTTTTCAATTTTTTGTATGATGGGAATTTTTTCTGCTTCCAGTTCATCCATTTTTTGTGTAAACCGGTTGGCGACATCAAAACAGATGATATGCAGCAGTTCACTTTTACTATGGATATGATTGTAGAGGCTAGCCGCTTCCACGCCCACGGTATCGGCCAGGTCGCGCATGCTTGCAGCCTTGTAGCCTTTTTCCCTAAACAGTTCAGCCGCTTTACGGATGATAACCTCTTTTCGGGTGGTATTGCTATCTGTTTTGATACGTCCCATAAAACAAAAATACACTAACAATTGTTAGGCAAAAAGAAAGATTTTGTTAGTATATGCTGGTTACCGGTTACTGGAGGCCAGTTGCCAGTTCCGTTCACTAACTGGCAACCAGTAACCGGAAACTGGCAACTTTTGTAGGATTTCTAAAATAACTAACCTCTATTTCCCCCATTTACAATAGTTTCGCAGCCCGTAAACCAAACCCTTTTTTATGTCACTGATCGTTGTAGGTTCCATGGCTTTTGATGCGATAGAAACCCCATTTGGCAAGAGCGATAAGATCGTTGGTGGCGCTGCCACATTTATTGCCTGGTGTGCAAGTAATTTTACACCTGTAAAACAAATTTCTGTTGTGGGTGGCGATTTTCCGCAGGAAGAACTGGAAGCACTTGCTGCACGCAAAGTATCATTGGAAGGAGTACAGATAAAAAAAGATGAAAAAACATTTTTCTGGAGTGGCCGTTACCATATGGATATGAATACGCGCGATACACTGGAAACACAGTTGAATGTATTGGGTGATTTTAAGCCTGTGGTACCTGATAGCTACCAGGACTGCGAATTCCTGATGCTCGGTAACCTGGCGCCGTCTGTTCAGTTAAGTGTAATAGAACAGTTGAAGACAAAGCCAAAGCTGATCGTTTTGGATACGATGAACTTCTGGATGGAAGTGGCATTAGACGACCTGAAAAAAGTATTAGCGAAAATAGATGTGCTGATGATCAATGATAGCGAAGCAAGGCAACTGAGCGGTGATTATTCATTGGTGAAAGCGGCGGCTACTATTATGAAGATGGGGCCAAAATACCTTGTCATCAAGAAGGGAGAACATGGTGCATTATTATTCCATGGCAACCAGGTATTCTTTGCGCCGGCATTGCCATTGGAAGAAGTGTTTGACCCAACCGGTGCAGGCGACACATTTGCAGGAGGTTTTATCGGGCATATTGCCAAGACAAAAGATATTTCTTTCGAGAACATGAAAACTGCCATTATTGTTGGAAGCGCTATGGCAAGTTTTAGCGTGGAAAAATTTGGTACCCAGCGCCTGCGTGAGATCACAAGGGCAGATATTGATGCAAGGCTACAGGAGTTCGTTGCATTAGTGAATTTTGATATAGCGCTTGTATAAATAAAATAATTTTGGTAACGATTCGATTACACAATATTTTTGCCACATCATGAAACAAATAAAGCATACAAAGCGCATAAAGAAACCGGTCTCCGTTTGGGAAGGTGCTTAGCGTTTGGGTATGTGTAAACATATATCAGCAGCCTTCCTCAACGGGAAGGCTGTTTTGTTATCATCATTTCATCACATAAAAAAAACAAAATGAAAGTAGCAGTAGTGGGCGCCACAGGATTGGTAGGCACCAAAATGTTGCAGGTATTGGCTGAAAGGAGTTTTCCCGTAACGGAACTGGTGCCGGTTGCATCAGAAAGGTCTGTGGGCAAGGAAGTGGAATTCAAGGGAAAAAAATATAAAGTGGTAAGTATGAGTGATGGTATTGCAGCAAAGCCGGCCGTAGCGATCTTTTCTGCGGGTGGTGGTACTTCATTAGAGTGGGCGCCAAAATTTGCAGAGGCAGGTATCATAGTGATCGACAATTCAAGTGCATGGAGAATGGACCCTTCTAAAAAATTGGTGGTTCCTGAAGTGAATGCATCAGTACTCACAAAAGAAGACCTCATTATCGCAAACCCCAACTGCTCTACTATACAAATGGTTGTTGCATTGCAGCCACTGCATACAAAATATAAGATCAAACGTATAGTAGTAAGCACTTACCAAAGTGTAACAGGCACAGGAAAAAGCGCTGTTGATCAATTATTCAATGAAAGAAGGGGTGTGGAAGGAGAGATGGCTTATAAATACCAGATCGACCTGAACGTGATACCACAGATAGATGTGTTTACAGATAATGGCTACACAAAAGAAGAAATGAAAATGGTGAACGAAACAAGGAAGATCATGCAGGATGATTCTATCCGCGTAACGGCCACCACTGTTCGTATCCCGGTTGTGGGCGGACACAGCGAAAGCGTGAATGTTGAATTTGAAAATGAATTTGACCTTGCCGAATTGAAACAGGTATTAAGCACTGCTCCTGGAGTGATCGTCCAGGATGATCCTTCCAAACAATTATATCCAATGCCATTATGGGCGCATGAAAAAGATGAAGTGTTTGTGGGAAGATTACGCAGGGATGAGACACAGCCAAAGACTTTGAATATGTGGATCGTGAGCGATAACCTTCGCAAAGGAGCTGCTACCAATGCAGTTCAAATAGCTGAGTATATGATGGGGAAGGGATTGTTATAGAAATTTGTTGGCAGATATATGAATAGCCTCCATTGAACTGGGGGCTTTCTTTTTTAAAATGTATCAAAAAAGTAATAGGTAATTTTGGGAGAATAGAATTTTAATGAAACTTCTTTCAGTAGCACAAATCAAACAATGGGATGCTTGCACAATGCAGCAAGAACCTATTGCATCTATCGACCTGATGGAAAGGGCTGCAACTGCCTGCACGCAATGGCTGATGGTATCTGGGCTGCAGAACAAACTTATCAAAATATTTTGTGGTACAGGAAACAATGGTGGCGATGGATTGGCTATCGCAAGATTATTGGTGGAGAAGGGAATTAATCCTGCTGTGTATGTTATTGGTGATGATTTAAAAGGTAGTAACGACTTTCAAATCAACCTAAAAAAATTACAAAGCTTTAGTGAGATCCATTTTATCGATTCGCAAAATGAATTCCCCGCCATTGATAAAGATGACCTGATAATTGATTGCTTGTTTGGCTCGGGACTGAACAGGCCATTGGAAGGAATCAATAAAGAAATCTTAGAACATATCAATACATCAAATGCTGTAGTGGTTTCTATTGATACACCCAGCGGAATGTTTATTGATAAGAGTTCAAAAAGCAACAGCATTGTTAAGGCCGATCATGTGTTGACCTTTCAATCCCTCAAACTGTGTTTTCTTGTTGCTGAGAATGCGGTTTATTTTGGTAAGGTAGAAGTACTTGATATTAAGCTTAATAAAAAATTTCCTGAAAGTGTTGACACGATCTTTGAATTGGTTGATGAACAACTTGTAACATCTTATATCAAACCAAGAAATGAATTTTCTCACAAAGGAACTTACGGACATGCATTATTGATAGCGGGAAACAAAGGAAAGATGGGCGCAGCTGTATTGGCGGCTAGAGCCTGTTTGCGCTCAGGTGTTGGATTGTTAACAGTAAATATTCCAGCTGAACAATCTCCCATCATCCAGGAAACAGTTCCCGAAGCAATGGTGGCCATGCGCGAAGATGCATTACCCGGATTAGATAAATTTTCAGCAATTGGCATTGGCCCGGGATTGGGAACAGATGAGAGGTCAGAAAAAATAGTATTCAATATATTAGAACAAAGCAAACATTCTGTGTTGCTTGATGCAGATGCATTGACGATTCTTTCAACACATACAGGCTGGCTTAAGAAAATTCCCGCAGGATCAATACTAACACCACACCCGAAAGAATTTGAAAGAGTATTTGGTGTTTGTGAAAATGATTTTGAAAGACTGGAGAAAGCCATTGAACAATCTAAGCAATATCCATTCATCATCATATTGAAGGGGCATTATACATTGATCTCTTCTAATGGGAAAGGATATTTTAATAACACCGGCAATGCAGGACTGGCAAAGGGCGGCTCAGGAGATACGCTCACCGGTATCATCACTTCCTTACTGGCACAAGGTTACGGCTCTTTGGAAGCTGCAATAACGGGAGTTTGGCTGCATGGATCGGCTGCGGATCTGGCTTTAGAAACACAATCAATGGAAAGCATGCTGCCATCAGACCTTATTGAATTTATTGGTAAAGCTTTTGATCGACTGAGAAAATAATATCATCCTTCCAGCGCTCTGTTCAGAAATTTCACAAGGGGCATTGAAAGTTCAAATAAAGCAATGATCTTTTTTTCCAAACCTTTTTCTGTGAGCTCCGCATCGGAAATGGGGGCTGTTACTACCCAGCTTTTTAACCTGAGATATTCAATCACCGGATTATCTTTTTCATAACCTTTTGGTTCCCGGCTTAATGCGTCTTCTCTTTCCAGCTCGCCAAATGCTGCTACAAATTTTTTGTTCTTTATAATACGGAGAAATTCCTCGTGGTTATAATCAATCTCCTGCCTTAATTTTTTTACAGCATCTGCTTCACGCATCCACACGCCACTGCCAATAAAACTTTTACCACCAGGTTCACAATGAAAATAATATCCTCCAAAAATACTTTTCTTACCATCCCGGTCAAGGCTCGCGCTCAAATGCGATTTATACGGAGTTTTGTTTTTGCTGAAACGCACATCCCTGTAAATACGGAAGACACAATCCTTTGCTTCCTGGGAAGCGATATCCTTGTCTTTTTTTCCGAAACCTTTAATGAGATGGCCTACCAGCTCAGTAAAATCTTCTTTGGCGGCTTCAAAATTTCCCCTGTGCTTCTCAAACCAATCCCTTGAATTATTTTTCTTAAGGTTCTTTAAAAACGTAAGTGTAGATGGTTGTAACATGAATAAATGTGTGTGAAAAATTATTGTTGGATCAATTGTAGGAATTCATCTTCAGTAATGATCTTGATCGTATTGATTTTTTTTGCTTTCTCCAGCTTGCTGCCTGCGTCTTCGCCAACAACCAGGTAATTGAGTTTACTGCTCACGCCACTTACGATCACGCCGCCTTTTTGTTCTACCAGTTCCTCTGCATCATTTCTCTTTAATTTATTCAGTGTGCCCGTAAATAAAAAACTCTGCCCTTGTAACACTGCCGCAGAAGTATTTTCCCTTTTTACATTCCTGAATTGCAAACCCAGTTTTTCTAATTCCTTAAGCATGTGAATATTGGAATCGTTGTGGAAGAAGCCATGAATACTTGCTGCTACTTTTATTCCTACATCTTCCATCTGTTGTAATTCTTCTTCCGTTTTATTAACAAGATCCAGCAAATGTTCAATGGCATTGGCAAGCGTCTTAGCAGTAGTTTCTCCAACAAAACGAATACCGAGCGCATAGATCAAACGGTGGAGCGGTTGTTTCTTGGACGATTCTATCGATGCCTGTAAAGTTTCGACACTTTTCTTCCCAAACCCTTCCAGTTCTGATATCTTAGAAAAATCAAGCCGGTAGATGCCGGGAATATCTTTCAGCAATCCCACCTCATAAAACTTTCTTACGTTGGCCTCACCAAAGCTTTTGATGTCCATTGCATCTTTGCTTACAAAATGGATCATCTTTTCTACCACTTGTGCAGGACATTCAATATTGATGCAACGCCATACTGCTTCGCCTTCTTCTTTTGCAAGCTGTGTTTCACAAACAGGGCAGGTCTTGGTAAACACGATCTTTTTTTCCTTTCCATCCCTCAGTTCGGCCAGTGATTTTACTATTTGAGGGATCACGTCTCCCGCTCTTTCTATCAATACAGTATCGCCGATCTTCAGATCTTTTTCCCTGATGTATTCTTCATTGTGTACTGAAATGCTTGAAACGGTTACACCACCTACCGAAACAGGATCCAATTTTGCAACCGGAGTAACTGCCCCTGTTCTTCCTACCTGGAATTCTATGGCGCGCAATTTTGTTGTTGCCTGCCTGGCTTTGAATTTGAATGCAATGGCCCAGCGCGGATGATGGGTCGTCATTCCTAAACGGTCTTGTAATGCGATATCATTCACTTTCACAACCATCCCATCTATCTCATAAGGAAGTGTATCTCTCAGCTCTTCAAAATCATGTACATGCTGAATAACTTTATCGATACCCTTAACTATTATTCTTTCTTTTTGAGGTGAACGGAAACCGCATTCCCATAAAAGTTGCAACGTGCCTGAATGCGTATCAAACAAATCAGTAACGCCATCTTTTTTCTGCTTCGTATAAAAACTTACATGATACAAAAATGCTTCCAAACCTCTTCTCGCAACTTCTTTTGGATCCTTCATTCGCAAACTTCCTGATGCTGCGTTACGCGGATTGGCAAGCGCAGCAAGGTTTTGTGCAGCCAGCCATTCATTATATTTTGAAAAGGAAGCTTTGCTCATCATGATCTCACCACGGATCTCAATCTGTTGTATTCCATATTCAGAGAATGGGGCAGACAATGGGATAGACCGCACCTGTTTTATATTATTGGTAATATCTTCTCCTTCTACACCATCACCGCGTGTAGCGCCACGAACAAGCATATCATTCTCGTAGATCAGTGAAATACTTGCGCCGTCAAATTTGGGTTCGATACAATATTCTATTGTTTCCAATCCGCTAAGTTCTCTTGCCTTCCGGTCCCAGTCAAGCAGGTCATCCGCATCATAACTATTTTCCAGGCTCAGCATGGGAACCAGGTGTTGTACGGTCTCAAAATCTTTATTGAGGCTGTTGCCTACTCTTTGTGTGGGTGAATCGCTGGTAACTAATTCGGGATGTTCTTTTTCTGCGGCCTCGAGCAATTTATACAGGCGGTCATATTCTGCATCACTCAGTAAAGGATCGTTCATTACATAATAGCGGTATTCATGAAAGCGGAGTGCGGCCCTCAATTCATCCAGCCGGGAAAGGATGTCTTTCTCACCCTTTGCCAGCAATTCTTTGGATTGCTTTTGCAGTTGCTGTATTTGTTTTGTACTATACATAGAGTTTGCCGGGGTGTAAAAATAAAACTTGTACTGTTATTCCGCTAAGTAAAACATATATCTACATATTTAAAACTTCTTATCTTAACGCAGTAATTTTACATGATGAAAAGACCCCCGGTTTCAGAAGAATCCTCCTCAAAGCGCCTGATCACTGATGCGGGTGGGCTGGTGGCATCCTACCCGAAAGTGCCGCTGACGGTTGACTGTGTGATCTTTGGGTTTGAAGAAAACGAATTAAAAGTGCTTCTTATCCGGAGTGACCTTGAGGCTTACAAAGGCCTCTGGTCTTTATTGGGCGATAATGTAAAAAATAATGAAGAACTGGATGCTGCTGCTTACCGTGTATTAAAGGAAAGGACTGGCATGGCGGATGTTTACCTGGAGCAGGTGCGTTCTTTTGGCAGCCCCAAACGCCATCCTGGCGGAAGGGTGATCACGGTTGTTTATTGTTCACTGCTTAATATCCAGCACCATGAACTGAAGATCCACGATAATGAATTGCACTGGCATAGCTATGCATCCATTAAAGAACTGGCTTTTGACCATGCAAGCATTATGCATTTTTGCCATGAGTGGTTGCAAAAAAGAATACAGGAACATCCATTAGGTTTTAGCCTGTTGCCTGATAAATTCTCCCTTCGTGAATTGCAGAATCTGTACGAAGCCATACTGGGTGTAAGCCTTGACAGAAGAAATTTTCGGAAAAAATTTGCATCTATGGGATTATTGATCGATGTAAATGAACTGGAGCAGGATGTGCCGCACAGGCCGGGTAAGCTCTATCGCTTCAATTTTGAGAAATATGAAAAGAGCAAGCGGAAATGGATAGGGATTGATTTTTAAATTAGCTATTAGTGATGATTTATAAGTTATGAGTTGATAAGAACGAAGTCAACAGGTTTAATCCCACAGATGCTTATGGCAGGGTATTTTAAGCTATTTTTGCCACCGGCTCATTTGCCAAAAATACAAGATGCTATACTCGATGACAGGTTACGGAAGGGCAGAACAAACGGTGGGCGACAAGACCTTCCTGGTAGAAGTACGTTCATTGAACGGTAAGCAGTTCGACCTGCGATTGCAGATACCAGCGTTGCTGAAACCGTTTGAATTTGAAGTGCGTAATATATTGAATGAAGGATTGGAAAGAGGAAGCGTGGAATGCAATGTCAGCATAAAACAGAACGGGGCGTCAAAGCCTGTTACCATCAATACCGACCTGCTAAAAGCATATTATCAATCCGTAACGGAAGTAGCGGATGAATTAAAGGCTGATGTGAGCCAACTTCTTCCTGCATTACTCCGCCTACCTGAAGTAGTGGTGAATTCCACTGAAATGCTAAGTGATGATGACTGGAAAAAATTCGCCGCTGTTTTAAAAGAAGCGATCAAGGAATTGAACGGCCATAGGGTGGAAGAAGGCAAATCCATTGAAACAGACCTCTTGCAAAGGCTTACCAATATTGAATTACACCAGGTATCAATTGCAGCATTGGCGCCACAGCGCCGCGAAAAAATAAAAGAAGGCCTGGTAAAAGTGCTGGAAGAAAATATTGGAAAAGAGAATTATGATCCCAACAGGCTGGAACAGGAGCTCATCTATTATATTGAGAAGATAGATATCAGCGAAGAGCAAGTGCGGTTAAAGAACCACTGCGATTATTTCAGGACAATATTGGCTGAGAAGGAAAAAAGCAAAGGCAAGAAATTGTCTTTCATTTTACAGGAATTTGGAAGAGAGATCAATACTACCGGCTCCAAGGCCAATCATTCTGAAATGCAAAAATTAGTGGTGCTGATGAAAGACGAACTCGAAAAAGCAAAAGAACAGGTGCTGAATGTGCTTTAAATTTGTATCATGCAACGTATCCTTATTTGTTTGCTCCTCACCGTTTTTATCGCGTCCTGCACGACGATAGATGTTTACCAGAAAACATTTTTTTTCTCTTCACATGAGTGGAAGGGGAATGATACACCTTCTTTTACGTTTACGATAAAAGATAATTCACACTTGTATAATTTGTATGCAGTGATACGCCATGGAGATGCTTACCGGTACAAAAATATATGGCTGAATGTACAGGTAAAAACCCCCGATTCGGTTTATACTCTCAAGAGAGAATTTATTTTGGCTGATAATACAAAATGGCTGGGTAGCGCCATGGACGATATCATAGAGCATCGGTTGCTGTTCAACAGCATTCCTATCCTTCTTAAAAAAGGCAACTACACTTTCACCCTGCAACAAGTGATGCGGGAAGAACCTTTGCAATACATGCTTGATGCGGGTATTCGGGTGGAAAAAGCAAACCCATGAGTTTCTTTAAAAAACACCGGCTGGCGGTGATCACAGCTGTATACTGGCTGCTGCTGGGATACATGGTGGCTGCTTTGTTCTTCTGGTTCATTGAATTGTACGACCAGAATAAAAGAATGGCCGACCTGCGATTGGTGGAGCTGAAAAAAGATGATCCCGAATATATTTCACGAAGAGAAAATATCACGGGCTATCAAAAACTAAAGACCGCGCAATATATTGGCGAAGGCGCGACTTTCCTGGTGGTGATATTGATCGGTGCAGTGTTTGTCTCTCGTGCCATCCGCAGGCAACTGAGGTTATCCAACCAGCAACAGAACTTCATGATGGCGATCACGCATGAATTAAAAACACCCATTGCCATTACGCGCCTGAATCTTGAAACACTTCAGAAAAGAAAGCTGGATGCTGCGCAGCAGCAGAACCTGATCTCACACACTTTGCAGGAAGCGAACAGGCTGAACACCTTATGCAATAATATCTTACTGGCCTCGCAGCTGGATGCAGGCGCACATAAACCTGTAAAAGAAGAGATACATTTTAATGACCTGGTAGAAGGATGTATTGAAGATTTCAGGTTGCGCTATCCACAAAGAAAAATTGATACTGATATTGATGAAAGCATTTATCTCAATGGTGAGGAATTGCTCCTGCAAATGCTTACAAACAACCTGGTTGAGAATGCACTGAAATATTCACCCGTTGATTCTGCTATACAGGTCACGTTGAAAGAGAATACTAAAGCCGTGATCCTGCAGGTTATGGACCAGGGAGCGGGTATTGCCGATGAAGAAAAGAAAAAAGTGTTCCAGAAATTCTACCGCACAGGTGATGAGAATACCAGGAAGGCAAAAGGCACGGGGCTGGGGTTATATTTATGTAAAAAGATCATGGAAGAGCATAATGGATCGGTCTCTGTAACGGATAATCAACCAAAGGGAAGTATTTTTACAGCCACGTTTAACTTATGACGGAAAATACAAAAGGAAATATCTTATTGGTGGAAGATGAAGAGAACCTTCACGAAACACTCAAACTAAACCTGGAGATGGAGGGCTATGGCGTTACTTCTGCATTTGATGGCAATGCTGCGTTAAAGGCCGTTGCCAATGAATACTTCGACCTGCTGGTATTGGATGTTATGCTTCCTGAAGTAGATGGCATTACAGTGGTTGAAACCATTCGTGTCAATAATAATGATGTGCCTGTGTTAATGCTGAGCGCCAAAAGCACCAGCGCCGATAAGATCATTGGGTTACGAAAGGGAGCTGATGATTACCTCACCAAACCTTTTAACCTGGAAGAATTGTTGTTGCGGGTTGATAAACTCATCTCAAAAAATAAAAAAATACAGGTTAGGGAATCGGTAGGCGAAACTTATTCATTTGGCAGCAATACCATCGACTTTAAAGCACAGAATGCTACCACATGGAAAGGTGATAAAGTAGACTTGAGCAAGAAGGAAGCCATGCTTTTAAAACTATTGATCGAGAACAGGGCAGAAGTAGTGACAAGAGAAAAAATATTACAGATGGTTTGGGGTTATAATGTTTATCCTACTACGCGTACCATTGATAACTTCATTCTCAATTTTAGAAAATACTTTGAAGAAGACAGCCGAAATCCAAAACACTTTCATTCGGTAAGGGGTGTTGGGTATAAATACACTGAGTAGCCCATTTTTTACGATCTTGAAAATTCTCTTATCGCATTCAGGATATCCTGGCGACTAATTATTGCTACCGGAGAATATAATCCTTCGTTGCATTGTTTGATAACTGCTTCCAATCCCTTTTTGTTTTGATCCTTTTGCAATAACTCTATTGCCATTTCTTTGGCGTTGATAAAAAACAATTTATTATCTTCTATCAGTGCGAGGGTATTCAACTTGTCGTAATAATTAATTGGTTCGATAGCACTAATCGCTGCTTCTGATATTTTTTCTTCCGGTAATTCACTCGCCACAAATTTCTCAGGTTCATTTTGATTTTCTTTTTTCCTTCCATAGGCTAGCCACCATGAAAGCCCTGCCAGTAAAGCAATGGCAGGCACTATCCAGATATATTTATGATTCGTGATATCCCCCGAGATCTTTGATTTATCGATCCTGTTCTTTAATGCCGGAGATACATTCACAACAATACTGTCTGAGTAAACTGTCTTGTATTGCTGGGTAGCTGCATCGAGGTAAGAAAAGCCAACCGGTGGTATTACCATTCTTCCGGGCTGTTTTGCAACAAAAGGAATTTCAAATATTCTTGACCCGCTGGCAGGAAAAACAAGTTTGTTCACATCATCTTTCATGGTATTTTCAAAATGCTCAGTATTGCCTGGCCATTGCACCATCGGACAATTAATAGTTTGAAAATTTCCTTCACCGCTGATACTGATCTGCAGGCTATTATTGTCTTCTGCGGTATCTACCTGTTTTGTTGCCGTAGCAGTGACGGTAAATTTTCCAACAGCGCCTGAATAGTCGGCAGGTTTATTCTTATCAGGCAAAGCATGTACCTGGATAGTAATTGGTTCACTACTAAGTGTTACTGTTTTTTCTTCTGTTTGAAGTTGTGAACTGGATGTAAAAAAAGTGATCGTATTATCAACAGTGGCAACATCCAATTTCAATTCACCCGTTTGCAAGGGGAATAGCTGCACTTTCCGGATGATATAGGCTTTGTATTGTTCTCCATTGAATTTTTCAGCCTGGGGGTACGGGTTATCAGTTGTCATTTCATAAACGGTACAACCAGAGAAGGCTGGCTGCTTCACTACTTTAGAGCGTGAATGCAGGCGGGTATATAATTTGTATGTAACGAGTAGAGGCTCGCCCAGCATACAATTGGTTTTGCTCACTTCTGCTTTTATAAAAATGTTGGACTTTATTTTTTGGGCTAAATTTTCACCGGATTTTAAAACAGGGACCTTATCCAGTTCATCATCACTCATTGCATCATCCTGGAAAAAACTTGCCAAAGGAGAACTGCCAACAAGTGGTGATGCGCCTACAACATGCCCTATGTTCTTTACCGAGATAGTAACAGGGTTGCAGGTTAGTCTTTTTCCATCTGCTTCAATAGTTGTTGCGGGAAGAACAAATGTGCCTGCTGTTTTTGGTTGAAGCGTATAAGTATAGCCGACACTTGTAGATGTCTTTCCATTGTTGTTGCTCATTTCGTTGAAATTGCCGGGCCCGGATAATAATTTCCATTGAGACAAAACCGGTTGTATAAAATTGGAAATGTTCTCGGTACCGCTGACAGAATATCTAACTTCTATAGCATCTTCCTTTCCAATTTCCCTGGCGCTAGGTATTATCTCAAATTTTACCTGGCCGATGCAGGATACACCTGTCAGCCAACCGATCACCAGTAAAAAAATATAAAGTACCCTTCTATTCATAGCATTGCCAGCAAATTTACGGGTACCCGTGGACGAAATGTGGTTAATGCCGGGTTAAAACATACTATCATTTATGTATGTTTGTCACAAACAAAGCAGTATGAGCCTTCAAACCATCATTGACTTTCTTGACCCAGTGGATATATTCCAGCTTTCTGACGATGGCGGGTATAAAGACACGCAACTGGGCCGGCATATTGCTGTTTATGATGGCGAATTTCCTTCTGTTGCAGAAGCAGATATTGTTTTAGTGGGTTGTGGCGAAATGAGAGGAGAGGGAATGGAATATGGCAATACGATCTCACCCGATGCGATAAGAAAAGAATTCTATAACCTGTATCACTGGCATAAAGAAGTAAACGTTGCTGATCTTGGTAATGTAAAAACAGGAGCTACTCTGCAGGACAGTTATGCTGCGGTAAAAACGGTGGTGAGTGAATTACTGGAGCAGGGAAAGAAAGTAGTACTACTTGGTGGCTCGCATGATGTAACAAGCGCGCAGTATGGCGCTTATGCTTCTCTTGGCAAGATCATTGAAGCGGTGTGCATTGATGCAAGGATTGACCTGAACATGGACAGCGTGCTGCCGGCAGATAATTTTTTAATGGATATGCTTACCGGTGAACCAAATTTTATCCGCCACTACAACCATATCGGTTTTCAAAGCTATATGGTGCATCCAAAAATGCTTGAGACCATTGATAAACTTCATTTCGATTGTTTTCGTTTAGGAAAAGTAAAAGAGAATATTGAAGAAATGGAACCCGTGATCAGGAACGCAAGCTTAGTTTCTTTTGATATCGCAGCCATACAACATGCACATGCTCCCGCGAACAGGTTATCGCCAAATGGGTTTACCGGGGAAGAAGCCTGTATGCTGATGCAATACGCAGGCATGAGCCCCAATGCAAGCAGCATTGGTATTTATGGCTATCATCCCGACCAGGATATCAGCGGGCTAACTGCAAGGCAGGTCTCACAAATGTTATGGTACCTGATGGATGGCATTTATAAAGGCAAGCAGGAAGCAGCCCTTGAGGACAGGAGCAACTTTAATGAATTCACACTTGCATTTGCAGAAGTAGAGACCACTTTCCTGCAAAGCAAACGAACAGGCCGTTGGTGGATGCAGATGCCCGATGGTAAATGCACTGCCTGCAGCAAGATGGATTATATCATCGCTTCCAATAATGAAACACCCGAAAGGTGGATGCGTGCGGTGGAGCGGGGATAACGATAAGACTTATCTGTATGAATTGAAATACCCTGCAAAAAAGCAACTGCTTCTGATTATTTTTATTTGCCTCAGTTATTTACTGATGGCGCAAGGGGGTATTGAAAAAATAGAACATTATACTATTGAAGATGGATTATCGAATGCTTCGATCACCTGCATCCTTCAAGACAAGCGTGGATTTTTATGGATTGCTACTGATTGGGGATTGAACCGTTACGACGGAAGGACCTTTAAGCAATATGCCACGATCAAAAAAAACGGATTGATCGACCTTGCTATTACTGCACTGGCTGAAGATGCAGAAGGCCGGCTATGGCTTACTACTAACAGTGGCGTCATTTCCTTTGATCCTTTTACTGAAATATTTACATCCTATCCATTTATTGGTGTTGAAGCTTTGTATATAGACAAATCGGGTACGATCTGGTGCAGCTCCACTTCTGTTATTTATTGTTTTGACAGGGACAAAAATAAATTCCAGCCTTTTACCACGATCACCTTGCAGGACAAGGAAACAAAGACCAACCCATATGTCTCTGACTTTTTTGAAGATAGCAGGGGCAGGTTCTGGCTCGCCACTTCATACGGTATCAAATTGCTAGACAAGAAAACCAGGTCATACATTTCTTATCATTTCCCGGAAACAGCTACACATCATAATGATAAGAACAGTTGTTCGCGGATGTTTGAAGACAGCAGTGGGAAGCTATGGGTTGGAACATGGGGCAGCGGTATGCTGGTATTCAATGAAAAAGAAAACAAATTCGAACAACTGATGTTTGACAGTCATGAAGGAAATGATGTCAATATTGTGCATTGGCTCAAAGAACTATACGTGAACGGGAAAAAACTTTTTATTGCCTGCACTGAGCATGGCCCCATAATAATTGAGAAAGAAAAAATTATACCAGGAAAGTTGCTGGTTCAAAATTTCGTTATGAATAATGAACTGAAATTTAAACTGGCATCGCAAAATATACAGTGTGTATACCAGGACAAAGAAAAAAATTACTGGATAGGAACGCGCAAAGGCCTTTGTAAGATAGACCCGCGGCAGCAGGCGTTTCGATGGATAGGCCTGCCAGGGGGGAATGCCGATAATGTTATTTATCATATCATAAAAGATATACATCAGCCTGACAAACAGGTTTATTTAACCACGCAACAGGGTTGGTGGAAGATGGATATGGATTCTCAAACGATCCGCCCTTTTGCGCTGCCTTCAAAGTATTTTGAAATATTGGCCAGCATCAACAATTACGCGGCAACAAAAGATGGATACTGGTTTACCTCTCAAACTGGGTTTGGATTTTATGATCCCTACAAGCAAGAAGTAAGGGACCTGACACGATTGTTGGAACCGGATAAAACCAAATCTTTAAGAACAGGAAAAGTATTGATCGACAGGTCGGGAAAAATATGGTTCACTGTTTTTAGAAGTGGCATAAGGATACTGGATCCTGCAACAAATAAAATTATTAAATTATTGAATGAACCTTCTCCAGCGGGACTGTCGGGGAAAAATATTTATGACCTGCAAGTTGGATTCCCTTGAATTGTTAATTTATAAACTTCTCTTCTTTCTGTGTTCAGTTCTTTTTTCCAGTTAAAAAGCCATCCATTTTTCTTTGTAACCTGTTTAATGTCAATCCTTGTCAGATAAGTAATTTCGGTCGGAAAACTGTCACCAGTAGCAACATTTTCAACCGAACGCGTCAACTTGTCAATCTCGAAATCAAGATAATTTATCTCCTCCTTTTTCACCTCACTAATTTACGAAATATCAGGCAGTTTTAAGTTAAATATTTGAATTAGATACAAAGTCCGATCAGATTCTCGCCAAGAGGACACTGATGAAACGGAAAGCCTGTTTCTATACTCTCCCGAAAGCTATCTGAATTCGTTCGTCCCCAGTATATCAAGGCGCGATCAAAGGCTCGTCAGACGCTCATCAGACGCTCATGAAGGCTCTTGTGTCTGATCAGAGTCTCTCGAAGAGGACTCTGATGGAATGAAAAGCCTATTTCTATACTCATCCTATACTCAAGGTATACTCAAAACGGTGTTTGGAAACCGATTTCTTGGGGCTGTTTTTGGCCATTCGTTCACAGGAGAAGGCGTTTCGTTCCTGGTCTCTGTAGTGTTCGTACCAGGTGGGTTAACTGTTGGTTACATTTTATGGTTGAGGGGTTGCTGGTTGTAGTACGTTTGCTCATGGAGAAATGGGACAAGGGGTATTTTGATCTGCATCAGAGGATTCTGATGGAACGGAATTAGTTGAATTTTTGATTATTCCAATTAATGTCGATCCCGAGATAGGGTAGCTTTGTAAAACCAGATCTCATTTCATCAAGGTTTGAGTAATAAAAGCTATCTATTTTTAAAATTATTTGTTTGTCCTTTAATATTCCGATCGCTTTATAAGATGTTCCACCTTTTCCATGGTTAATAATCATATCGGAAAAGCCATCTAATTCCGAAAAATTATAAACTTGAACCTTGCGTGTAATAAAGTTTCTAATTGATAATTTTTTTTGATCGATATCGAGTATTATAATTTTTATTTTTACGGAAGCCCCAATTATAAATGATGTAAATCCCAAAGTACTCCATATAATTTGGCCAGCAAATTGTTCTGTATTCAAGATATTAGAATTAAATTGACAAGAATGAAAATACTGGCAACTTAGTGTGGTTAGAATTATATAGAGAAAGAAACAGCAAGCCAGTATAAGCAACCACGTGACGATTGTATTATAATGAGATTTTATCATTTCGAATTGCCAAATTAAGATTGCATAAAACTTTATGCCGAACAGAATCCTCTTCGAGAGACTGTGATCAGGCGGAATTTAATTTTGAAAAGCGTCTTAAATATACAAAAAGCCCACACATTTCTGCATGGGCTTTGTAATAGGAGTCTTTCGAATAGAATTCTGAAAATTCTTAAATTCTGAGAATTCTGCTACCAGATATGTGTTCTATTCTCCGGCGCTTTATACATTTTATCTCCGGGCTTTACATCAAATGCAGCATACCATGCATCAATATTGGTGATGGGTGCATTGGCGCGATGCTGGCCGGGTGAATGTGGATCGGTCAATATCAGCTGCGCTGCAGATTCAGGTAGAATGTTGCTTCTCCAAACCTGTGCCCAGCTTAAGAAGAAGCGCTGTTGCGGGGTAAAACCGTCTATCTTCTTTCCTTCTTTGAATTGTTTTGTTTTGGTGAATGCTTCATAAGCCATATTCAGTCCGCCAAGGTCGGCGAGGTTTTCGCCAAGCGTGAGCCTGCCGTTTACATGAACTGTGTCTAATACTGTCAATGCGTTGTATTGAGCTACTACTTCATCGGCCTTGCTTTTAAATTTATCAGCATCGGCTTTTGTCCACCAGTCTTTCAGGTTGCCCACTGCATCAAACTGTCTTCCCTGGTCGTCGAAGCCATGCGTCATTTCATGGCCTATCACTGCGGCAATACCGCCATAATTCACTGCATCATCGGCTCCAAAATCAAAGAATGGGAATTGTAAAATACCCGCAGGGAATGTGATATCATTGGCAGATGGATTATAAGAAGCATTGATAGTGGGAGGTGTCATTCCCATTTCAGTGCGGTCAACCGGCTTGCCCATTTTGCTGACGTTATAATTATAAGCCCAATTGCTGCAGCTATGCAGGTCAGCAAAAAAATCGCCACGCGTAATGACAATACCATCATAAGTTTTCCATTTATCGGGGTATGCAATTTTTTTAGCGATCGCATTTAATTTTTCCAGAGCCTTTGCTTTTGTTTCAGCACTCATCCAGTCAAGGCGCTTGATGCGGTCTGCAAATGTGCCCTGCAGGTTGTTCACCAGGTTCACCATATACACTTTTGCTTCAGCCTTGAAATATTTTTCTACATAGATCTGTCCAACAAGGTCGCCAAGCGTTCTGTCTATCAGGCTGCTCATTCTCTGCCAGCGCGGTGTTTGTTCTTTCTGCCCTGTCTGTACACTGGTGAATTCAAAATCAGCCTGTACAAAAGCATTGCTTAAAAAAGGTGCAGCTGTTTTGATCACATTCCAGCGCAGGTAGCTTTTGAGATCGGCTAATGGAGCATTGGCCAATAGACTATCTGCTGTTTTTATAAAAGAAGGATTGCCAACCAGCATGCTGTCGGCGCCTTTGATCTTTGATTCGTCCAATACCATTGCCCAGTTAATATGCGGAGTAGTGGCGCCCAGGTCTTTTACCGCAAACTTGTGATAAGTAACATTAGGGTCGCGCATTTCTACACGGCTCAACTGTGCCTGTGCCAGTATTTTTTCGATCTTGAATACAGAAGCGCCGCTGGCTGCAGCGGTAGTTGCATCTTCTCCTACCAAAGAAAACATTTTTACCAGGTATGCTTTGTATGCATCACGGATCTTTGTGCTGCGTGGATCATTACGCAGGTAATAATCCCTGTCGGGTAAAGTTGTTCCACCCTGGCCTGTAGAAGGAATATATACCAAAACATTTTTTCTGTCGGGCCCAACATTCACACCAAATAATGGGGCACCCATACCATTGATGCGCAGGTTGGTTATCTCATGCAACACTTCTGTATTGGATTTTAAACCAGACAGGCGATCAAGCGTTGGTTTAATGGGTTGATAGCCTTTTGCTTCAATAGCAGCGCTGTCCATACCGCTTGCATACAGGTCGCCAATGATCTGTGTTTTACGATCGCGGCCTGTGTTCTTTGCGGCATCTTCTAAAAGCACTTGTAAACGTTTGGAACTTTCTTCGCGCAGTTCATCAAAACTTCCCCAGCGTGTTTTAGATCCGGGAACAGGGTTATTTTTCACCCATGTACCATTGGCATAGGAATAAAAATTATCGCCGGGTTTTACTGAAGCGTCCATATTGGACTTATCAATATACTTTTTGGGAGGTGGCGGTGTTTTCTTTGGTTGTTTATCGCCGGGTGATGCCAAGGCGGTGGCTGATAAAAAGATCAATGCTACAGCGAGCCATTGGGAACGATGTTGTAGTTTCATGTTGCAGTTTTTTTAGGGAGGACAAAATAATACATTCACGCGAACAATTACAGTAAAATGAGAAAAATCAGGAAAACAGGCAGTTATGTTATCATTCTTATATGTGTCCTGGCTGCTTCCTGTAGTAGCAGCAAGAAGATCAGTAGCAATATAGCAATAAAAGGCAGCGGCAATATTGACATTGCAAAAGAAGCAGAAAAGGACATATTGAGCGATAGCAATCTTCTTTCGGCGCATATAGGTATCAGTATTTATGATCCCGCAGAAAAAAAATACTTATATAATTACCAGGGAGATAAATTTTTTATTCCGGCAAGCAATATGAAACTCTTCATGTGTTATGCTGCGATGAAATATTTGGGAGATAGTTTGGTAGGATTAAAAGTGACAGAGTATGACGACAGGATAGTTCTTTACGCTACCGGCGATCCTACTTTATTGCATCCGGATTTTCCCAATCAACCGGTGATCGATTTTTTATCAAAAACAAATAAGCCATTGTGGGGTTCTGAACTGGGGTGGAAGGAAGAAGGGTTGGGGTCGGGCTGGTCATGGAATGATTACAGCGATGACTATATGGCGGAACGCTCTGCGTTACCCATTTATGGCAATGTGGTTAGATTTTCAGGTATGAAGAATGATATCAAGTATTATCCCGCGGGTGCTGTGAACGACAATAAGTTTCCTGTTAATGGGTTAGAAGGATATGTCAGTGCAGTAAAGAGAGAATTCTATCAAAATAATTATACAATTAATGTTTCTGGCAGGGCATTGCGAACTATTGAAGTTCCATTTATAACATCCAGTAAACTTTCTTTCCAACTGCTGGCTGATGTCTTAAAAAAGAAGATCATTCCACCTAAAACTTTCATGGGCACAGGTGTGGTCACTACGGGGAATCCAACGATATTAAACTATGTTATTCATTCACAAGCCACAGATTCACTTCTCAAGATCACCATGCACCGGAGCGATAATTTCTATGCAGAGCAAACTTTATTAATGGTGAGCAATGCAAAACTCGGTATCATGAATGATGCAAAGATCATTGATACATTATTAAAGACGGATCTGAAAGGGCTTCCGCAAAAACCTAAATGGGTGGATGGAAGCGGGCTCAGCCGTTATAACCTCGTGTCCCCGCAGGATTTTGTTGCATTGCTTGAAAAGATGAAGAATGAATTTTCATGGACACGTATTAGCACTATCCTCGAAACAGGCGGTACCGGAACACTGAATGGTTATTATAAAAACTACGCGGGGCGCATCTATGCAAAGACCGGAAGCCTGAGTAATAATATTGCATTAAGTGGTTATATCACTACACAAAAAGGGAAGCAGTTGATCTTTTCCGTGCTCGTATCAAACCACCTAACAGGTGCAGCCAATGTGCGGAGGGCGGTAGAGAAATTCTTAAGCGCAGTAATGGATATGAACTAGGCAGGGTCTGAGTTTAATAAACA
>CAISDV010000113.1 GCA_903884185.1 uncultured Chitinophagaceae bacterium
CCATTTCAACAATTCATCTTCGTTTTTAACAGCGATGCTTCCTATTGTTGCAAGAGCGGCGCCTGATTCAAAAACAGTAGTAAGTTCAGCTGCAGTTTTAATACCTCCGCCAAAATCAATGATCAAAGAAGTGTTTTGAGCAATTGCTTCCAATACTTTCCAGTTCTTTACTGCTCCGGCTTTAGCACCATCAAGATCAACGAGGTGTAGGCGTTTTAATCCTGCATTCTCAAATTGTTTAGCTATCTCCAGTGGGTTCTCATTATATATTTTCTTCTGTGTATAATCGCCCTGCGTTAAGCGAACGCATTTGCCATCGATAATATCTATTGCGGGGATGATTTGCATAATTATTATTGTTGCCACAGAAACACAGAAGCACAGAAGAAATGCAGGCGGTAAGAATATATTTCTGTGCCTCTGTGTTTCTATGGCAATTTCATTCGTTTATTTTATAAGCTCAGGAAATTTTTTAATATCTGTTCACCTACATCTGCTGATTTTTCGGGGTGAAACTGTACCCCGTAAAAATTATCTTTCTGTAAGGCCGAACTGTAAGGCTGAATATAATTTGTTGTTGCAATAGTGTGATCACCCAAAGAGGCATAATAACCGTGAACAAAATAGCAAAAGCCATTCTCTTTCACTCCTCCAAATAATTGGCCTGAAAGGTTATAGATGTTATTCCATCCCATCTGTGGTATTTTCTCCGATGATACAGGCTTGAATGCTTTTACTTTTTCAGGAAATACAGACAGGCAGGGTGTATCATTCTCCTCGCTGTAAGAGCACATTAATTGCATACCCAGGCAAATGCCGAGTACGGGTTGTTTGAGATTGATCAGAAGATCATCTAATTTTCTATCCTGTAAGTATTTCATGGCAGTACTTGCTTCTCCCACCCCCGGGAAGATGACCTTATCTGCACTTTGTATTTGTCCGTGATCATCTGTTACTTCCGCAGACACACCAATACGTTCTAATGCATACAGCACCGACTGTATATTACCTGCATTGTATTTGATGATGACTATCTTCATTCTCTTGTGAAATATTATTTAAGTATACCGTTCAGAAAGTCAGCGGTGGTTTTTCCTATGTCTTTCGTATTCTCCAATGCTTTTATATATGCACTTCCAATAATTGCACCATTGGCATATTTGCAGGCAGATGAAAAAGTTTCTTTGTCCTTGATGCCAAAGCCTACCAATACAGGATTTTTTAATTTCATTCCCTCCAAACGTTGCAGGTATTTTTCAACTGCATCAAAATCTTTGTCTTTGCCTGTAGTGGCTGAAGAACTTACTGCATACAGAAATCCGCTACTCAACTCATCTAATTTTATAATTCTTGCGTCGGAAGTTTCGGGAGTAACAAGAAAAATAAAGTCCAATCCATACTTTTTAATAATAGCGCCATACTCTGTTTCAAATTCATATTCAGGGAGATCGGGAAGGATCAATCCATCCACTCCGGCTTTAGATGCATCGGCACAAAACTGTTCAAACCCATATTGCAAAACAGGGTTCATATATCCCATCAATATTACAGGTATATGGATCGTTTTACGAAAGCCTTCCAATTGTTTAAATAAAACGGGGATGCTCATTCCGTTTTCCAATGCTTTACTGCCGCTTGCCTGTATCACCGGCCCATCGGCAAGTGGATCGCTATAAGGCATGCCTAGTTCAATAATATTGGCGCCATTGTCTTGTAATGATTTCATTACATGCAATGTGCTTTCTAATGTTGGATAGCCAGCAGTGCAATAGACATTTAAAACACCTTGTTGCTTGTTTTTAAAAAGTTCAGATATTTTACTCATTTGTATTTTCTTTCATTGCGTTCATATAAGTTGCCAGATCTTTATCTCCCCTTCCGCTTAAACAGATTACTACCCTGTCATCGCTTTTAAATTTCATTTTTTTCAGTGCGGCAAAAGCATGTGCGGTTTCCAAAGCCGGAATGATGCCTTCCATTTTAGCTACTTCAAAAGCTGATTGTAATGATTCGTTATCTGTAGCGCTCAAAAAAATACCGCGGCCGCTTTCAAAGAGATTAGCATGCATCGGGCCGATACCGGGATAATCCAATCCCGCAGAAATACTATGTGGTTCTATCACTTGCCCGTCTGCAGTCTGCATCACCAGGCTTTTGCTGCCATGAAGCACTCCGGGTTTGCCAAGTTGGGTGGTTGCAGCACTCATACCACTATTTACCCCATGTCCTGCAGCTTCTACTGCTACCAGTTTTACACTCAACTCATCCAGAAAATGATAGAACGCACCCGCTGCATTACTTCCGCCACCTACACAAGCCATCACATGCGAAGGCAATTCATTGCCCGTTTTTTCTTTTAGTTGTTTGCGTATCTCTTCACTGATCACACTTTGAAAACGTGCCACCATATCGGGATAGGGATGCGGCCCAACCACACTTCCTATTATATAATGTGTATCTACCGGGTTATTGATCCAGTCGCGGATTGCTTCATTGGTAGCATCTTTTAAAGTCATGCTGCCACTTGTTGCCGGTATCACTGTTGCACCCAGCATTTTCATCCTTGCCACATTGGGAGCCTGGCGTTCAATATCTTTTTGACCCATGTATACAATGCATTCCATTCCTTTCAAAGCACATACGGTTGCTGTTGCCACACCATGCTGCCCGGCACCTGTTTCAGCAATGATCCTTGTCTTACCCAACCGCCGCGCCAATAGTATTTGCCCAACGGTGTTATTGATCTTATGCGCACCGGTATGACAAAGATCTTCTCGTTTTAAAAATATTTGAGTACCATGCATTTCACTTAACCGCGCAGCAAAATATAAAGGGGTTGGCCTTCCCACATAATCGCGAAGCAATTCTTTCAGTTCTTTGATAAAGCCTTCTTCGGCCATGATAGTCAAATATTTTTCTTTCAGCTCTTCCACATTGCGATGAAGCATTTCCGGAATATAGGCACCGCCAAATTTTCCGTAATATCCATGTTCATCGGGATGCTGGTATGTTTTTGTTGTTGCCATTATATTACTGTGCTTGTTTTATTTCGTTCACGAATTGCTTTATTTTATTCATGTCTTTTACCCCGGGAGAGGTTTCGAATTTGCTGTTAATATCCACAGCAAACAGGTCCTTTGCTACCGGCTCTTTTGAGAATTCCAGCAGTTTAGCTGCATCATCCGGTTGAATGCCTCCACTCAAAAAAAATGGCTTTTGAATATTCAATCCCTTTAAAAGATCCCAGTTGAATTTTTTTCCTGTGCCACCATAGCCCGCTCCTTCGGTATCAAATAAAAACATATCCACTACATCTATATAATCTTTGATCTTCCATAAAATATTATCCCCTTCAGCAAGGCGGAAGGCTTTTACCACTGTGATATAATCCGCGATCTTCTCGCATTCTTTTGGTGTTTCATCTCCATGAAGTTGTACCAGGTAGAGGCCGCAATCATCAACTGTCTTTAAAATGTCTTCGGGATAGGCATTTACAAACACGCCCACTTTATTGATATTGCCTTTTATTTTTTTTATCTCGGTGGCAGGGACATGTTTGAATATATAACGCGGGCTTTTGGGATAAAAGATAAAGCCGCAAAACTCAACGCCCATGGCATCTAACTGTTTTAACTGCTCTACTTGTGTCATGCCGCAGACCTTTATTCTCATACCGTTTTTGTTTTGAGTTGTTGAACAAAATCGGCAAAGGCAATCGCTGGATTAGGCTGCTTCATAAAGTTCTCACCAATGAGGAACCCTTTGAAGCCTGCACTCTGTAAAGTTACGATGGCATCTACATTATCTATCCCGCTTTCCGCGATAGCCAGCTTAGTTGTTGGTATTTTCTGAATAAGCTCAAGCGAGGTACTAATATTTACTTCAAAAGTTTTTAAATTCCTGTTGTTCACTCCCACCAGGTCTATTTCGTCACAACAATGGCCAAGCTCTTCTTCATTGTGTACTTCCAATAATGTTTCCAGTCCGAGGTTCTTTGCACAAATGGCCAGGCTCTTTACTTCTGCCGGGGTAAGGCAAGCCGCGATCAGTAAAATTAAATCCGCCCCCATTGCTTTTGCTTCATAGACCTGGTATTCATCTATCATAAAATCTTTTCGCAGGATGGGTACTTCATTTACTCTTGCCGCCTCGAGGTCGGCAGTGTATCCACCAAAAAAATCTGTATCGGTCAATACAGAAATACCAGATGCGGATTTTGCGTAAGCTGATGTTACGTGCACCACATCTGCAGTGGCGTTAATGATTCCTTTTGAGGGCGATTTTCGCTTAAATTCGGCTATGATACCCGTACGCTCATTATCTAATAAAAAATTCCGAAGTGACAAAGTTTCCCTTGAAAAGAAAGGGTGTTTTACCAATTCATTTACCGGCGCTGATATTTTACGTTCAGCAACGGATAATTTTTTATTTGCGATGATGGTATCCAGGATATTCATCTTATTGCAGGCTGGTTAATGTTTGCAAAGTACCGTACGCTTTTCCGCTCTCGAGGCTTTCTACTGCCGCACTATAAGCATCTTCATAATTCTTGAATTTACCTGTGCAGTGCAATGCCATGGCTGCATTAGCTAGCACTACTGCATTCTGCGCCCATGACCCATCTCCTTTAATGATTTTCAAAAATATTTTAGCGGCTTCATCTACCGAATTGCCCCCATAAATATCTTCAGCAGATACCATGCGCTTGCCTAACTGTTCAGGTGTCATGATTCTTTCACCTGCATTGGTAATGACTTTTGTATCGTTGGTGAGTGATATCTCGTCGTATCCATCCAGGCTGTGAATGATAGTGAATGCTTTGCCTGTGTGTTGCAGCAGGTAATTATAAATACGCGCCATTTCCAAACTATACACGCCTATCAATTGAAAATCAGGTGACGCTGGATTTACCATTGGCCCCAGCATATTAAAGAATGTTCTTACCCCCAGGTTCTTACGGATCGGGCCTACTGTTTTTAATGCGGGATGAAATAACGGCGCATGCAGGAAACAGATATTGGCTTTGTCTATCTCTTTTTCCAGTTGTGCTTTATCATTTTTGAAACGATACCCCAATTGTTCCATCACATTGCTTGAACCGCTGATAGAAGAAGCCCCATAGTTACCATGCTTGGCCACTTTTTGTCCGGCGCCTGCAACTATAAAACAAGAAAGTGTAGAAATATTAAAAGTGTTTTTTCCATCGCCACCGGTACCAACGATATCCATAGTAGAATAATTGCTGAAATCGATCTTCACGCACAGCTCCAGCAGCGCATCACGAAAACCCTGCAGTTCTTCTATTGTAATGCTCCGCATGAGGTACACAGTGATAAAAGAAGCGATCTCGCTTTCATTATAAGTGCCGCTGGAAATATTCATGAGAATTTCCTTTGCCTGCGCGCGGCCTAATGTTTTGTGTTCAAAAAGAAATTGAAGGATCTTTTTCATACTATTTTATTGTTGTAACCAGTTTTTCATAATGGCTTCGCCTTGTGGTGTCAATACACTTTCGGGGTGAAACTGAACTCCCTGCACATCGTAAGTTTTATGCTGTAATGCCATGATATAATCATTGTCATCTCTTGCAGTTACTTCCAGGTCAGCCGGGAAATTTTCATCACTCAATATCCAGCTATGGTATCGTCCTACTTCCAATGTATTGCCAAGCCCTTTGAAAAGCCCTGAGCTTGATTCAGAAACAGAAGCACCAGATTTACTCTTCCCAACTCTTATATCAGTTGCCACTCCATGATACACTGTTGATAAATTCACTAACGTTCCCCCAAATGCTTCTCCGATGGCCTGGTGCCCGAGACAAACGCCGAGTATTGATTTAGTGGCTGCATATTCTTTTATCAAGGATAGCAAGAGTCCTGCTTCACTGGGTATTCCCGGACCGGGTGATAAAATGATCTTGTCGTATTTCGCTACGTTTTCCAGCGCGATCTCATCATTACGAAACACATCAACTTTTTCATGCGTAATCTTTTCAACTAAATGAACCAGATTATACGTAAACGAGTCATAATTATCGAATACTAAAATTTTAATGCCTTTCCTATCACTCATAACTCATAATTTATAACTTATAACAAAAAAATTATAGTTCACTCGCCAACACCACCGCCTTCTTCAACGCATTGAGTTTATTATTCACTTCCTGGAGTTCACTTTCCGGATTACTTGCCGCAACAATGCCTGCGCCCGCTTGATAAACCAGTTCATTATTTCTACTGAGGAAGGTGCGTATCATAATAGCGTGGTTACAACTTCCATCAAATCCCATAAACCCTAAAGCACCGCCATAGTAACTGCGCGAAGTGGGTTCATACTTATCAATCAATTCCATTGCTTTGAACTTGGGCGCGCCACTTAATGTACCTGCCGGGAAAGTCTTTGCCAGTAATGCAAATGGATTGGTGCCTTCTTTTACTTTACCTGTCACTTCACTCACCAGGTGTATTACATGCGAATAAAATTGCACCTGCCTGTACTGACTAACAGTTACTTCATCGCATAATTGGCTAAGATCGTTTCGTGCCAGATCAACCAACATCACATGCTCTGCATTTTCCTTTGCATCTTTTAATAATCTTTCAGCTGCGGCATGATCCACATCATCATCACCTGTGCGTTTAAATGTTCCTGCAATGGGATGCACAATGGCTTTTCCATTTTGAACGATCAACTGACTTTCAGGCGAGGATCCCATCAACTTATAATCACCATAATCAAAAAAGAATAAGTAGGGAGAAGGGTTCACGCTACGGAGTGCCCTATACACATTAAATTCATCACCCGTAAATCCCTGTTGAAACCTTCTGCTCAAAACGATCTGGAAAACATCACCGCGGTAGCAACTCTGAATTCCCTTCTTCACCATTTCTATATAATTGGCATCCGTCATATTGGATGTCTCGTCACCTTTTGGTTTGAAAGGAAAAATAGGAACGTCCTTACTTTTTATCAATCCCTCAACAATACCCAGTTCACTTTCTACCTCATTCATCACATTCTCACAAATAAATAATTCGTCTTTAAAATGATTGATCGCGATAACGTATTGATAAAGACGGTAACGCATGAGGGGGATGTCGGGATGCGAGATTCGGGATGCGGGATGCGGGATGCGAGATTCGGGATGCGAGGATTTCAATGATATAGTATCAAAAAATTGTACCGCATCAAAACTGGCGTAGCCAAACAATCCCTGCGCATGTTTGGCAGTTTTTTCTTCTACTTTATTTACTTCAAAGGTTTGCATGAAATTCCAGAGAAGGGCGGGCACTTCACTCTTGTTTTTAAGTGGCACTCGTTCAGGTTTTCCACCGGGAAATTTGAATTCAATGCTTTCGGTAGAGCTGATCTCGATACCCGCAATGGCATTGATACATATAAATGAATAGCTGTTTTCGGCTACATGATGGTCAGTGCTTTCGAGGAGTATCGTATCACGGAACCTGTCGCGCACACGCAGGTAGATACCAACAGGCGTATAAATATCCGCCAGCATCTTCTTTACTTTTGTTTCAATATGGATCTTCTTCATGTTTGTTATCGTTTAGCTTCCAGCTTCGGTTTTGGCAAATAAAAACCCCGACAGGTTGTGTCGGGGCTTGAATATTATTCAATAAGTACTGGCCATGCCACTACAATCCCCGATCAAGGTTTGTATGCCACCACCAATATTTGTTTGTAATTTGTTTCATGTTGTAATACAAATTTGCAGGAGAATGTGTTCGTAACCAAATTTTTTTTACATTTTACCCGGAATATTGTGGCCTGACAGCCTAATTTCAACTCAATAAGAAACTTCTTATGAAAAAAATATACCTGTTTTCCATCCTTCTTGCTGCCTGTTATCTCGCCAGCGCGCAATCAGGCGATACCACTTATATATTAAGGCCCGACCGCGTTTTTGACGGAGAATCCATGCATACTGGATGGGTAGTGGCTGTAAAAGGCGATAAGATCGTTAGTGTTGGAAATGCAGACCAGGTAAAACCCGGCGGCCCATCACGATCCATAGAATTAAAGGGCACTACAATATTACCCGGTTTTATAGAAGGGCATTCACATCTTTTTCTTCATCCTTATAATGAAACAAAATGGGATGAACAGGTATTGAATGAATCAAGGGCTGAGAGAACCGCAAGGGCAGTAGTGCATGCGCGAAATACTTTGCTTGCAGGTTTTACTACTGTGCGTGATCTTGGAACTGAAGGAGCGGCGTACGATGATGTGGGGCTAAAACACGCAATAGAAAAAGGTATCATCCCCGGGCCAAGAATGATCGTTGCCACAAGGGCGATCGTTGCTACAGGAAGTTATGGGCCTAAGTTAAAAAACACAGACGATATCATTATCAAAGGCGCTGCCGAAGCAGATGGTGTTGATGCATTGACAACAGAAGCACGCACACAAATTGGTAATGGCGCTGATGTGATAAAAGTGTATGCCGATTATCGCTGGGGATTGAATAAAACAGCGCAACCCACTTTTACTTTGGATGAATTAAAAGCATTGGTAGCTGTTGCCGGAAGTAGTGGCAGAAAAGTAGTGGCCCATTCTTCTACTGTTGAAGGCATGAGGCGATCCATACTTGCGGGAATTGCAACCATTGAACACGGAGATGATGGCAATGAAGAAATATTTGACCTGATGGTAAAATATAAAACAGCGCTTTGCCCTACGATCTCTGCAGGTATTGCCGTGAGCGAATACGACGGATGGGTGCACGGCAGTTTGCCAGAGCCTGAACGCATCACAAAAAAGAAAAAGAGTTTTGCACTTGCCTTGCAAAAAGGAGTGACCATTTGTTTTGGAGGAGATGTGGGAGTATACGCACATGGCGATAATGCCAGGGAAATGGAAAACATGGTGGCTTATGGCATGAAACCGATTGATGTATTGCGATCTGCTACTTCTATAAATGCGGATGTGTTTGGTTATGGTGATATGATAGGGAGGATTAAAGCAGGGTTATTTGCTGATTTGGTTGCTGTGGAAGGGAATCCTTCAGACAATATCAGCAATGTGCGGAAATTAATGTTAGTGATGAAAGATGGACATATCTATCTAAGCAAATAGGACTAGGATTCGTAGGATTTAAAGATTGCAGGATTACTTAATCTACAATATACCTTTAGTGCTTGGAAGGTAATTGCTCAATGGATCTCTCTTCACTGCCATTCGTATTGCTTTGGCAAATGCTTTAAAGATGGCTTCTATTTTATGGTGCTCATTATCACCCTTGCATTCAATATTCAAATTACATTTTGCGGCATCACTGAATGATTTAAAGAAATGAAAGAACATTTCTGTTGGCATCTCTCCTATTTTTTCTCTTTTAAATTCAGCATTCCATACCAGCCAATTACGCCCGCCAAAATCAACCAGCACTTTGGCCTCAGCCTCATCCATCGGTAATGCAAATCCGTAGCGCTCCATTCCGCGCTTGTCGGCGAGTGCTTTGGCAAATGTTTCACCCAAAGCGATACCAGTATCTTCAATCGTGTGGTGTTCATCAATATGCAGGTCGCCTGTGGTTTCAATTAATAGGTCCATCTTCCCGTGGCGTGCTATCTGCTCCAGCATGTGATCAAAGAACCCAAGCCCGGTATGAATAGAAGCCTGGCCACTCCCATCTAAATTCAACTCTACTTTTATTTTTGTTTCATTTGTATTTCTTTCCACTACCACTTTTCTCAAACCCATTTTAAGAAAAGTATAAATATCATTCCAATTGCTTGTTTCAAATGCGATGGTGCTTCTTAATTCTTTTTCCTTGTCTGCAGTCAGTTCATGCAGATCGTTTTTTAAGTAGATGGCTTTGCACCCCAGGTTTTTTGCGAGTTGAATATCAGACCAGCGATCACCAATCACAAATGAATTGGAGAGATCAAATTTTTCTGTATTCAAATAATGTGTAAGCATGCCTGTTCCAGGCTTACGGGTAGCTTTGTTATCTGCGGGAAGGCTTTTATCAATACATATTTCATCAAATACAAATCCTTCGCCTTTGAGTGTGCGGAGCATTAAATCCTGGTAAGGAGTGAAATTTTTTTCGGGATAAGAAGCTGTGCCAAGCCCATCCTGGTTGGTTACCATTACTTTTCGGTAATCAAATTCAGCGGCAATCTTTGACAAAGTGCTGATAGCACCTGACACAAATGAAGTTTTCTCCAGGCTATCTACCTGGTAAGTGCCTGGAGGTTCCTGCAAGATCACTCCATCACGGTCTATGAATAAGATTCTTTGCATGGTTATTTTTTCTTCTTTCCTGCATTCCTCACTGCAGCCACTTCCGAAGGCAGCACCGCAGAAGCTTTGTTCTTCCAGCTATTTCTTACATATGTGAGTGCATCAGCAATTTGCTGATCGGTTAATTCAGGATGCGGTGCCATCACATTATTATATATCTCATTTTCGATCTCAACACCTTTCATTCCTTTCAATACAATATTGATCAGTTTTGCTTTGTCGTTTGCAATCACCGCTTTTGCACCGGCCAATGGAGCATTCATCATGGTAACTCCGCTCCCGTTCGCCTGGTGACAAGCGAGGCATTGTTTCAGGTAAACATCCTGGCCACGGATGATAGAAACTCTGATCCCTGTTGCAGGAGCCGTGGTATTTGTAACAGGCTTTGCCGGTACTTGTTTTTTAGGTGCAGTTTGAAAACTTAGAATAGCCGTTATCAATACAATAGTGCCAATCAATTTCTTCATCAATATGTTTATTTGCCGTTATAAATAATACGATAGAGGGTTCCTTTTGCATCGTCTGATACATATAAAGAACCATCAGGCCCCTGCGCCAAACCACATGGACGGTGTTGTGCGTCGTTAGGATTTTTTACTTCAGTCAAACCGGAAAAGCCATTCGCGAACACTTCCCAGTCGCCTGAAGGTTTGCCGCCTTTAAAAGGAACAAACACAACATAATACCCTTCCTGTGGCAAAGGCGCCCTGTTCCATGATCCATGGAAAGCAATGAATGCACCATTCTTATATTTTGCAGGGAACATATTACCTGAATAAAATAATAAACCATCCGGTGCAAGATGTCCAGGGAAAGCAACTGTTGGATTGATCGCATCAGCACCACCTTCTTTTTTTCCATCGCCACCATATTCAGGCGCTAATATTTTTTTGTGCTGGATCTGATCGTAGAAAATATATGGCCAGCCTGCGTTATCACCTTTCTTAATTTCATACATACATTCTGCAGGTAATTCGGCGCTTTGTTTTTCATTAAAGAATTCTGGCCAGTTCTGAAACAACTGGTCCCTTCCATGCTGCATGACAAATAAAGAATTGGTTTGCTGGTTCCAATCAAATCCCACTACATTTCTCAATCCAGTTGCATAACGTATACCATCGGCCTGGGTTTGATTCAGTTTATCAGGGCTGTACTGCCAGATACCTGCTGCATCATTTAAAACCGGGCAAGGCATTTTACCTTTAGAGCCTGCTGTCCTGTCCTGCTCCTGGCAGGAATTGGAATAAGCGCCCTGGTTCACATAAATATGGTTATCGTTATCCAGTATAAGCGACTTTGAAGGATGCTGCCCTGTTCCTAAACCCGTGATTATTTTATCCGGTGCATCGGGGTTGATCACTTCATTCTTATCATTCAGTTTATAACGAAATACTTCTGTATTGGAAGATGCATACAAGTAGCCATTTTTGATGGTGATACCAGTGCCACCGTAATTACCAAAGCCGGTTATGACATCTGCTTTACCGTTTCCTTTACTGTCGTGTAACCGAAGGACACCCTTGCCATTTACTGCACGGTCCAACTTTATATAAACATCGCCCTGCGTTGTAACAACAATATGTCGTGCCCTGCCCAGGTTTTCAGCTACTTTCAATGCACCGAAACCAGCGGGTAATTTTAAACCTGCATTGTCGGCATCAGGTGCCGGTTTGCCCTGCGCAGATGCAGAGAAAGTAAACGCCATCATACCAAAAAAATAGAAAAGAATTTTTTTCATGTTTTATTTTTTAGAGGCTTAAAGATACTTATTTCAGCAAGCGCACAATTAAGATGTTTGATCTTTTATATGATCGGCCCAAACATCCACCAGGGCTGTGTTTTCCTGCTCTGTGCCAACGGTGATGCGCAGGCAACCTTCGCAGAGTTGCACATTGCTACGATCACGCACCACGATCCCGTTTGCTAACAAGTGTTCGTATATGCCGCGCGGATCAGCCACTTTCACCAAAAGAAAATTGGCATCGGATGGATACACTTTCTCCACACCCGGAATTTTCTGCAACACTTCTGCCAATGCTTCGCGCATGGCAACCAGTTCTTTGATCATCTCATTTACCTGTCCGGTTTCTTCCAGTGCTTTCAACGCCAGGTCCTGTGTTGCCTGGTTAATATTATAAGGTGGTTTTACTTTATTGAGTACCGTAATAATTTCTTCCGAAGCAAATGCCATACCCAAACGCAATGCTGCGAGTCCCCATGCTTTGCTGAATGTTTGCAGGATCACAAGGTTGGGATAATCTGCCAGTTCGGGAATAAATGAACGTTGCCTTGCGAAATTGATATATGCTTCATCGATCACTACCAGTCCATTGAAATTATTGAGGACAGATTCAATATCGCTCCGCTGCATAGAATTTCCCGTGGGGTTATTGGGCGAACAGATCCAAATGATCTTTGTATTGGCATCAGCGAGTTTTTCAAGATGGATCAGGTCCAATTGAAAATTATCCAGCAAGGGTGCTTTACGAATTTCAACATTATTAATATTGGCGCTCACTTCATACATGCCATAAGTAGGTGGACAAATAATGACATTGTCTTCTTTGGGTTCGCAAAAACAGCGGAATAAAAGATCAATACATTCATCACTACCATTACCAAGGAAAATATTTTCCTGTGGGATATTTTTTACCTGGCTGATAGCGGCTTTCAATGTGCGTTGGTATGGATCGGGGTAACGGTTATACCATTTGGTGAGTGGTGAACCAAGGCTGTTCTCATTGGCATCGAGGAATACTTTTGCTTCTCCACTGAATTCATCGCGCGCGGAGGAGTAAGGCTTGAGGGCCTTGATATTTTCTCTGATTAATTTTTGAAGATCAAACATGTTTTATTTTTTACCGGGGAGGCAGGGATCCCGAAGTTTCGGGAGGTGAGTTCCGCAGAGATTTCTCCCCGACCCTCCCCGACTCTCCGTCTCTGCGGTTAATCTTTCTTCAATCTTATTGATACAGCATTTTTATGCGCTTCTAATCCTTCTGCTTCAGCCATTAATTCAACTGTCTTACCAATATTCTCCAATCCCTCCCGTGTTAATTTCTGAAAAGTAATTTTTTTTACGAAACTATCAACACTTACACCGCTATATGCTTTTGCAAAACCATTAGTGGGCAAAGTGTGATTGGTGCCGCTTGCATAATCACCCACGCTTTCGGGAGAATAATTTCCTAGAAAGATAGAACCGGCATTGATGATCTTTTCTGCGATGGCTTCATCATTAGTGCAGGAAATGATCAGGTGCTCCGGGGCATATTCGTTAACCAGATCAATGGCTTCATTTATATTTTTTAAGATGACGGCTTTGCTGTGTTTCAAAGCTTTTTCAGCTATTGCTTTTCTTGGTAATTGTGCCAGTTGTTTTTCTATTTCGATTTCTACTTGCGTTACAATTGATTCTTCTGTACAAACCAATAGCACCTGGCTGTCGGCTCCGTGTTCTGCCTGTGATAAAAGATCGGCAGCAATAAAAGAAGCATCAGCAGTTTCATCTGCTAGCACACATACTTCACTAGGCCCTGCGGGCATATCAATGGCGACACCTTCCTGCTGTATCAATTGTTTGGCGCAGGTAACATATTGATTACCGGGCCCGAATATTTTATAGGCTTTGGGAACAGTTACTGTTCCATATGCCATTGCAGCAATGGCTTGGACACCGCCTATCTTAAATATTTTAGTGATACCCACTAATTGTGCAGCAAATAATATGGCAGGGTGCAGCTTTCCGTCTTTGTTTGGTGGGGAACAAAGAATTACTTCTTTACAACCTGCGATCTTTGCGGGAATACCCAGCATCAATACCGTTGAAAATAATGGGGCACTGCCGCCGGGAATATACAATCCTACTTTTTCAATGCCCACGCTTTTGCGCCAGCATTTTACTCCGGGCATGGTTTCAATGATCTCGGGTTGTTGCAATTGTTTTTTATGGAATGATTGGATATTGGCAGCTGCTAATTCAATGGCTTGTTTTAGTTGGGGCGAGATGGATGCTGTTGCTTCGTTTATTTCTTTTTCGTTTACAATAAAATTTTCAAGGGCTACTCCATCAAATTGTGAGGTGTATTTTTTAATAGCTGAATCGCCGTTTTGCTTCACATCATTCAGCACAGCTTCCACTGTTTCCTGTAATGAGGATATATCATAAGTTGGCCTTTGGAGGATTTCCGACCATTGGTTGCGTGAGGGGTATTTAACTTGTTGCATCATTATTTTTCAAATTGTCAAACCCTGCTTTACATGCTACACCCATATTGTAAAATCTTTTCCCTCGGGCCGGGTGGCCTTCACATTCCCGACGCCGCTGCTTTTTGTTCTTTGGAAAAATATCCGCAAGCGGATTTTTCCAATCCCGACTTTGTCGGGACCGCACAAAAAGAGGCGGCTTACGGGAATGCTGGTAGCAGGTGCGAGTATTAGGCATCTGTCTAACATATTTTACTCACGGTTAAATTATCATTTTTTCTATCGGCACTACTAAAATCCCTTGCGCCCCTGCCGCCTTCAATTGCTCAATAATATCCCAAAATTCGTTTTCACTCAATACACTGTGCACGCTGCTCCATCCTTCTTCTGCCAAAGGCAAAACGGTTGGGCTTTTCATGCCGGGCAATAAACCAATGATCTCTGTTAATTTATTGTTGGGTGCATTTAATAAAATGTATTTATTGTTCTTTGCTTTTTTTACTGCCTGTATTCGGAATAACAATTTACTCAGCAATTGTTCCTGTACTGCGCCGAGGTTGTTGTTTTTGATGAGGACAGCTTGCGACTGCAAGATGGTCTCGGTTTCTTTTAACCCATTCATGAACAAAGTGGAACCGCTACTCACCAGGTCGCAGATAGCATCTGCAAGCCCGATACCCGGGGCTATTTCAACACTCCCACTGATCTCATGTATCTCAGCATTGACCTTATTTTCTTTCAGGAATTTATCAAGCAATACCGGGTAGCTGGTAGCGATCTTTTTGCCTGAGAGAAAAGAAGCATCCTTATATTCCTCATTCTTTCTCACAGCAAGTGAAAGACGGCATTTCCCAAATCCCAGGTTCTCTACCACTTCCACTTTCTTTTTTTTCTCATATACTACATTCTCGCCTACAAAGCCGATATCGGCAACCGAATCCTCTACATATTGCGGTATATCATCATCACGCAGAAAATACACTTCCAAAGGGAAATTGGATGCATCTGCTTTTAGTTTGTTTACGCCTGTGCCCAGCTCAATACCACATTCCTTTAGCAGGCGAACCGAATCATCAAAGAGACGGCCGCTTTTCTGTATGGCGAGTTTGAGTTTTGGACCTGTTATTTCACTGTTTTTCATGTTCCTGTTTTTATGGCATACCCGAAAAAATAAGGGCCTACTTTTCAGTAAGCCCTCAATGTTTTATAAAATAACACAAACACCGCAGCCTACCCGATGGGCAAGAAATGATGGTGGATATGTGTGTTAATCTTCATAATGAGGCACAAAAATAGTGTGCTGTGGGGGAATGGGCAAATTTATATTCTTGGAGTCTGGAAATGTTTTAAAAGAATTACCGCAGAGCCGCAGAGACAGAGAGAAACGCAGAGAGGAAGTCCTACTGAATATAACTCTGCGAAACTCCCTGTCTCTCCTCCCGAAGTTTCGAGATCCCCGATAAAAAATTCTTACAAACAAAATAAAACGGGCACATTTTTGAGTGACAATAACACTGGTTCTTATTTAAGTCACAGTTAGGTAGTTTCACGCAATCCCGACACTTTGGGAGCAAAGGAGCAAAGGCACTCCGCCAAAAAACTTTGCGCCTTATTTTTTCTTGGCGTCTTTGCATGAAAAAAAATATTCTACCTTACCACCTGAATTTGCAACCTGCGGCATGAATAATTCAGATATCAAAGACACTATCTTTCGCGAAGCAGTAGAAGCTATTGATACTGGCAATATTGCTTTACTGGAACAACTCATCAATGGCCATCCCCGATTGATCACTGAGAAATTGAATCATCCCAAAGAAGGATATTTCAATAACCCTTATCTGCTCTGGTTTATTGCCGACAACCCAATACGCCATGATAAATTACCGGAAAATATTGTTGCTGTTACAAAGCTGCTCATTAACGCGGTAAAAAAAACCAGCCCTGAAACCTATCAACATCAAATAGAATATACACTCGGACTGGTAACAACAGGGCGCATTCCGCACGAATCAGGTAAACAAATAGAATTGATCGATCTGTTAATTGATGCCGGCGCTCCACCAGGCAAAGGGCATGGAGCATTGGCGCATGGTAATTTTGATGCTGCACGTCGACTAATAGAAAGAGGTGGGGAACTTACATTGGTTGCAGCTATCTGTCTTTGTCTCCCCAATAATATTGAGATCCTTGCAAAAAATGCAAGCCCTTCGGATCTTCAGACATCCTTGATTGCTGCTGCATTTTATGGCAAGGCCGATATGATCAAATTCCTGATTGAACTGGGCGCTGATGTCAATGCATTTGCCGATCCTGGTTTTCATTCGCACGCAACAGCATTGCACCAGGCTGTGTATTCCGGTTCGCTTGATACAGTAAAAATATTGGTAGACGCCGGAGCAGGACTGGATATAAAAGACAAAGTTTATGAATCAACTCCGTCCGGTTGGGCTAAACACATGCGAACAGTAACAGGCGATGATGAGATGAGAAAAAAATATAAAGAAATTGAAACTTATCTCCTAGGCAAGGAGAAGTAATCATTCCCAAACAACATATCATGAGAAAACTAATCCTATCCATGCACGTATCGCTCGACGGTTTTGTTGGCGGCCCAAAGGGCGAGCTCGACTGGGTGCATGTTGACAAAGATATCTTTAACTATACCGGCGCCCTTACAACAGAAGCTGATATTGCATTATACGGCCGTGTTACATATGATATGATGGAAGCCTATTGGCCTACGGCTGCAAACAAACCAGATGCATCACCTCATGATATACAACATTCTGACTGGTATAATAAAACAGAAAAGGTGGTTATCTCAAAATCATTAAAAGGCAAAACTCTGTCCAACACACGCATCATCAGTGATAATATTGCAGAGGAAGTTTCCCACTTAAAAGAAGGAACCGGAAAAAACATTCTCATTTTTGGAAGCCCATCAGCAGCGCAGACACTAATGCTAGAAAATTTAATTGATGATTACTGGCTTTTTGTGAACCCTGTATTGCTTGGACAGGGTATCCCATTATTTAAAAATATAAAAGAGAAAATAAAATTGAAACTTGCATTTGAACACGCTTTTTCATCGGGGGTAGTTTGCCTTCATTATCAAACCATACACTAATTATGCAACCAAACAGATCTGTTATCGTATTGCTCATTCTTTTTGTTACAACATTTTCATGCATTGCACAGGAAAAAAAAGTGGCACCCACATCACAAGACCTATATCATGAGATCGCATCCATGGATAGCACTTTGTTTGATGCCTTCAACACACAAAACATGGCAAAGTTCAGGCCTATGTTCACCGATGATCTTGAATGGTTCCAGGATAATGACGGGCTTGTTCCTAATAAAACTGTTTTTGAGAATTTCGGAAACACTTTTAAGAAGGAGTTTAAACTAACAAGAAAATTAGTGAAGGGCAGCCTGGAAGTGCACCCGTTAAAAGGTTATGGCGCCATTGAGATCGGTGTTCACCAGTTCCGCCACATAGAAAACGGGAAAGAAGAAGTGGGCACTTTCAAATTTCTGATGATCTGGCAGAAGAAAGACGGGAAGTGGAAAATATCAAGAGTGATTAGCTACGATCATTAATTAAATAATTCAAAATGAGTAAAGCAGATACAAAGGACTTACTAAAATTTCTCAAGCCATTTGACAAAGAGATCATTGACACCGTTCTTTGGCTGCGCGAATTTGCCTGGGACCTATACCCAAAGGCCAATGAACTCATATACGACAATTATAATGCACTTGCTTTTGGCTGGTCGCCCACAGACCGCGTGGGACATACCTTCTGTTCCATTGCTGTTGGGCGAACCAGCAAGAACATTCACTTCGGATTTTATTGGGGAAGCCAGATTGCAGATCCAAAAAAAATATTACTCGGGCAGGGAAATCAATACCGCTATATTTTAGTGACGGATAAGAAAGATTTTCCAAAAGCCTATATCACCAAACTGGTTAAAGAGGCATATGCCAATTCGCTGGCAAAAGTGAAAGATCCGAAACAACTCATGCAGGGAAAGACAATCACAAAATCAGTTTCGAACAAAAAAAGAGAAAAGAAACCAGTTGTGGCGAAGAAAAAATCGTAGCCTTATTAAAGCCTGCAGCTACTTTATTTTCCGGAAATATTGACAATTTTTTGTACCTTTATAAAATGAAAACAAAGCCTGTAAAGGGTAAATACAAAAAGCCGTCAAGAGAGCAAATTATGCTATCCACGTTAGCATCTTTTCGTATTGAAGGGATTAATATCTCCAAAGAAATGGCTTTACTTACTTTAAAAAAAGTAGAGCTCAGTTTGGGAAGATAAAATTTAATATTTCTTCCATTTTCGCATAATCTCTACTTGCTGCCGACTGCACCGCTGAGACATAAACATCAAATTCCTTTTCAGTTATTAGTTCAAATCTTAAAGCATCAAAACCTTGTTTAAGAGACATAAGGTTTGCCAGTATTCTTGCAGTACGACCATTACAATCTCTAAAAGGATGAATAAACAAAAATTCTCCGTGAACTTTAGCAATATCCTTTATTAACTCGTCCTTGCTGCTATACTTATTGGGTAATTTGGATAGGGTTTCCTTTTCAAATTCCTTCATTATTTCAGGCAGAAACCGGGCAGCTGCAAAAGGGAATCCTCCTTTCGATAAATTAACATCGCGATATTTTCCAGCAAAAGAATACAAATGCCCAAGGGCCGATTTATGAATTTGCAAAATGTACTTCACATCAAACTTTGTTCTACCAGACAGTTTCTCGGTTAAAATAATTTCCGCTTTTAAAAAACCTTCAAACTCCGACAATGCAATTTCTTCTGCCGAAGTAAGGTTAAGCAGATTGGGCAAAAATTCATTCTGGCTATTTGGAGTTTGATACTTCATATCATGTTGACAAATATAAAGCTCCCAAAGACATTTGGGAAACAATCAATTGAACAAAACAGTTTCCTGTAGCAATTTCCTTCCAAAAATTCATTAGGTTCGCATACGCATTATCATCAACACCAAAACCAACTATATGCTCTCCTTCAAGAAACTGTTCATTGCAGCTACGCTATTCATCGCATTCAGTTCTGTAAAAGCACAGGATGCCATTAGCTACCAAACTCCACCCAAAGACATTGCAGACCTGTTGCTTGCGAAGCTTACACCTGCAGTGAGTATCGACAGCAAAGCAGAATGGATACTGCTGAGTGAACGAAACTCCTACCCCTCTGTTGCAGAACTGGCAATGCCTGAAATGCGTATCGCGGGACTGCGTATCAATCCAAACAATTTTGCACCCAGCCGCCAGAGCTTTGTCAATAATTTTACTTTAAAGAATATTCAAACGGGCATAACAAGCCAGGTTACGGGGTTACCTTCTCCACTTCTTTCAAGCGGAGCCTTTTGGAGCCCCAATGAAAAAAAGATCGCATTTCTGAATGTTACCAATAACCATGTTGACCTGTATGTGATAGATATCGCTACAAAAAAAGCAATGAAGGTGAATCAGCAACCACTCAATGTTGTATTAGGCGGTGGCGTTACATGGATGAGCGATAATACTTTATTGTACCGTGTCATTGCAAAACCCGCCAGCGCTGCTCCGCCAAAACCGTTAGCTCCCAAAGGGCCAACTATCCAGCAAAATCTTGGAAAAGCTGCGCCCAGCGCTACTTATGAAGACCTGATCAAATCGCCGTATGATGAACAGTTGTTTGAATTTTATGCTACCTCTCAACTGGTGAAAAATACCAATGGTGTTGAAACACCCATTGGCAAACCTGCTATTTATAATAATGTGTCTTTATCACCCGATAACAAATACTTGCTTGAGCGCACTGTTAAAAAACCATTTTCTTATTTAGTGACAGCAGGTGGTTTCCCTTCCACCGTTACTATTACAGATCTTACTGGCAAGCCGTTGAAAGTATTGGCAGAACTGCCTTCCACAGAGGGCACTCCATCAGGCAATGATAATACGCAAAATGTCCCACGAGGTTTTAACTGGAGAGCCGATGAAGCTGCTACGATTGTATGGAGCGCGCCATTGGATAGTGGCCTCATTAAAAATAAAATGGAATTCCATGATGCGGTCTACGCACTCAGCGCACCATTTACCGGCGATGCAAAAGAATTATTTAAAACGCAGATGCGTTACCAGGGAACTACCTGGGGAAATTCAACACTGGCATGGGTGCAGGAAGGCTTGCGTTCAAAACAATTGGGAAGAGTGAGCCGTTACAATCCAACCACTGGCACACTTGAAAAATTATTCGAACGCAACCAGACAGATGCTTACAATAATCCCGGTTTCCCTGTCACAGATAAAAACAAATTCGGAAGGAACGTGATCATTACTATTGAGAACGGAACAAAAATATTAATGAACAATACGGTGGGCGCTTCACCAAAAGGCGACCTCCCCTTCCTTGCCAAATTCGACCTCACCACAAAAAAGAATGAGATCATCTGGCGTAGTGGAGAACAATCTTTTGAAAGTATCTCCGATGTAATTGATCCTGAAAAATTGATCGTTCTTACTAGAAAGGAATCACAGAAAGATGTTCCTAATTATTATATCCGCAACCTGTCAACCAACGCCGAGCCGAAAGCTGTCACCAGTTTTACAAATCCATATCCGCAACTGGATGGCATCAGCAGGCAGAAAATTTCATACAAACGTGCTGACGGTGTTAGTCTTACCGGCGATTTGTATTTACCAAAAGGATACAACAAAGACAAAGATGGCCCATTACCTGTTTTGATATGGGCGTATCCTGCAGAATATAATTCAGCTGCAGATGCTGCACAGGTAAGAGGTTCACAGAATCATTTTACTTCTATCAGTTGGGCATCTCCTATTTTTTGGGTAACACAGGGCTATGCCATTTTAGATAATGCAGAAATGCCCATCGTTGCAAAAGATGGCAAGAAGCCCAATGATACTTTTGTTGAACAGTTACAACAGAATGCAGAAGCAGCGATCAATAAATTAAGTGATATGGGTGTAGGTGATCGAAACCGCGTAGCTGTTGGCGGACATAGTTATGGTGCATTCATGACAGCCAATCTCTTGGCGCATACCAAATTATTTAAAGCAGGTATTGCACGTAGTGGAGCTTACAACCGAACCCTCACTCCTTTTGGTTTCCAGAATGAGGACCGTACCTATTGGGATGATCCAAAATTGTATTATGAAATGAGCCCGTTCAGTTATGCCAACCAGATCAAGACGCCTATACTATTGATACATGGAGATGCGGATGATAATCCCGGCACCTTCCCTATCAACAGCGAACGTTTGTTTAATGCTATTAAAGGTTTTGGCGGAACGGTCCGTTTTGTGTTCCTGCCTTATGAAGCGCATAGCTATCGTGGCAAAGAAAACCTATTGCACATGTTATGGGAAATGAATGCGTGGCTGGATAAGTATGTGAAGAATAGTAAATAAAGTATTTAGAGTATATAAAGTTGTTGTGTAATTAAAAACGATGGGCAGTCCAAAGCTGCCCATCGTTTTTCGTTTTACTGCCTGAATAATATTATACCATATTCTTTTCCACTATTGTCAAATACCTGCCCACTCAAAGCTCCCTTTGTAGTATTCAAGAGGTATGTTTCCGCATATCCTTTATTTCTGCCATAGAGGCCCAGCATGGTCATTGATTGAATGATCACATGCATGGGATTTGCCTTCTCTACAAACATGGTTCCCGCATAACCACCGCTTTGCCCACCCGGCACATAAAATGAAGCCGAATAAGCATCGTATGTTCCATTGCGGAAATTTCCTGAAAGAAGTTGGTCACGCTGGCCCACAGACAACATACCCATTGTATTGTTGTACATGAATTTCCAATCACCCATATAAGATGATGTTGTGAGAGTACCCTGGTATGGTTTACCCGGTGGCAGTATAACACTTTTCTTTTTTGCATAACCACCATATATTTTTCCGTCCAGGCCCGTGTATGAACCGGCCATGATACGGCCCTTATCTTCCAGCAGCGTAAAATTGAATTGCCTTCCACTCATATCATCCCATATCACATTTGGCTTTTCAAGGTTGATAAAAAAATGAAGGTTCATTCCGTCGCTGTAGCCATTCACCTTGTATGCTTTCCCGGAACGGTCATAAAAAGTACCGAGCCTGTTATCAGCATTATTCACTCCCTGTTCTTTCCAAAGCACTTCCATCACATGTTGTACATGATAGATATCCAATATTCCCGGAACGCCATCCAGGTTTATATCCCACCTCCCTACAAATCCTAATGGTGTCCATCTTGCAGGAGGGTTTACTGAATTGATATAAGATCCCTGGTTACCGTATGCTTTAACATAGTCGTAGGTAACCCTCGTAAATCCATCGTTATGTCCCAATGAGGCGGGCACCGGGCCCCAGGAGTTTTTAATAATGAAGCAATGTTTTTTAGGGTCTCTGTCGCGCCTGTCGTAACCAATGATCAGCATGGCGTGTGATCCATATCCGCAATTAGAACAGGTATATTGAGAAGCAGTATCCCAGATCGGGGTTGAAGGAAAATATCCGGTCATATCCCATACCACTTCCTTACCGCTTCTCAATATTTGTTCTATTGCGTTAACATCATTTCCACTCACCAATCCATAAGAAGCAATCGAATAATATTTGTCAGCAACCAATGCGGCAGGCGGTAGAAAAACGGTGTCCATATTAAAGTCGCTCATCCGTTTTTGTTTTAACCAGTAACTATTATCCCATGGAAACCGAAGGGGCCTGAAATCGGTTGAATCATAGTCCCTGCTTTTGTAGGGCATCAATCTTTCATCGGGCACTTTCAATCCATTTCCCAGTTGCTTGATGTAACTATATCCCTGGCCGCCGCCAAAAGCCCCTACCTGGGCTTCTTTGCCATCATTGCCCCTTGCAACAATGTCGCTCCAACTGAAATCAAGCCAGAAAGTCTTACCCATATAATTCAGGAATTGTTCACTAAGGTTGAGATCGCCATAACCGGACCTTTTATAAGCAGCTTCCAATCCGCCAATAGCTGCAAACGTTATACAGGTATTCCTTGCACCCTGGTCCCTGATAGGTGTCTGGTTCCTGGCAAGGTTTACATAATTGGGTGTCAGTATTAATGCCCTGGGGGTATTGTTTTGCGAATAAAGGCATACCTGCATTAATACAAATGATAAGAGTGTAATACTTCTTTTCATGGTAAGTGATTTAGGGGTATGAAAGAAATTATATTATCTATTCAGAAGATGCAGTAAAAAACATATTTCCACAGGAATAAATGTAAAAGAAATATTAATTGAGCAAAAAAATTGTCGGTGAACCTATTTGTGCCATGCTAAAATATTGTTCCCTTTCTGTCCATTTTCTTTCCCCTCATTTGTTATACAGTTGTAATTTACTTATTCAATGATCAGTCTCCCGGCTCGTCGGGGACACAAAACCTAAAAAAATGGATGAATTTATTCTGATTTTCAGGCACATGGATGGCGGTAAAATAGCTTCTCCGGAACAAATGCAGACATGGATGAAACAGACCATGGACTGGATCGGTGGCATTGCTGCACAAAACAAATTTACTAGCGGCACAGGATTGCCTTTTGATGATGCCAGGGTGGTTAGGCACGACAAAACCGTTACTAATGGCCCCTTTGGCGAGATCAAGGAGACCATTGGCGGGTTTATTATTGTAAAAGCCAATTCCGTTGAGGAAGCGGTTGAATTTGCAAAGGGTGCACCTGTTTTAATGGGCGAAGGCAATACCGTGGAAGTTAGAAAAATTGCTAAGAGAGATGGCATTCATTAAATTTATTTTTTTTATTTAACCACAATAGCCACAAAGGAGGCACTAAGAACACAAAGAATCCCTTGTGTCCATTGTGACTTCCTTGTGCTCCTTGTGGTTAAAAGCAGCATTCTCTTATGACTCAAGAGGAATTAATACCACATTTATTCAGAACCGAATCAAGAAAGATCACGGCTGTCCTCTGCAAACATTTTGGAATGGAGCATATTGAAATGGCAGAGGATATTGCCAGTGAAACCTTTTTATCTGCACTTGAAACATGGACCTACAAAGGCATACCCAATAACCCTGTAGCCTGGTTATATGCGGTTGCAAAAAATAAAGCAAGAAATCATACCAGTCGCAACAACCTTTTTACAGAAAAGATCGCCCCGCAAATAAAACGATCGATCATAGATAACAATGAAATGGATATTGACCTGTCGGACCAAAATATTACAGATAGTCAACTCCAAATGCTGTTTGCTATTTGTCACCCGTCTATTTCCAAAGAAGCACAGGTGGGTTTGGCGTTGCGTATTCTTTGCGGGTTTGGAATAGAAGAGATAGCTACTGCTTTTTTAACCAATAAAGAAACGGTCAGCAAACGGTTACAAAGAGCCAAGGAGAAGTTAAGGGTAGGTAAAGTATCTATTGTCATTCCGACTGACACGGAGATTGGAGAAAGATTAGAAGCCGTTCTCACTACCATTTATCTTCTTTATAACGAAGGGTATTATTCTGAAAGTAGCGATATAGTGCTACGCAAAGACCTATGCCTGGAAGCCATGCGGCTGGCTTATTTGTTGGTCGAAAATGAACAAACCAATCAACCAGCAGTTAATGCCCTGCTGGCATTGATGTGTTTTCACTCTTCCCGGTTTGAAGCAAGGATCAGCAATAATGGTGAAGTCGTTTTATACCAGGACCAGGATGAAACACTTTGGAATGATGAACTAATAGCAAAGGGCGCTTACTTTCTTCAGCAGGCATCAAAGGGGGATCAAATGTCGAAGTACCATTTGGAAGCCAGCATTGCTTACTGGCATACCATTAAAGCCGATACAAAAGAAAAATGGGAGAATATTTTACAGCTCTTTAATCAATTATTACAAATAGAATACTCACCTGTTGCGGCACTCAACAGAACCTATGCGCTTTCAAAAGTTCATGGAAATGAACGGGCTATTGTTGAAGCCGAAAAACTTGGCCTCACAGAAAATCATTTTTATTTTACTTTGCTGGGCGAATTGTATAAGGGGGTAGACAATGAGAAAGCAAAATCAAATTTTCAGAAAGCATTGGCGTTGGCAAAAACACAGTCAGATAAATTGACGATTCAAAAGCAAATTGAGGAATTATAATTGTTATTAGGATGAGTAGAAAAAAAGTGTTTGCGATTTCCGGGAGCACCCGGGCAAGTTCAACAAATTTGAATTTATTAAAAGCCATTGCCCGGCTTGCAGAAGATAAGTTTAGTATTTCTGTTTTCGATGGACTGGCTGATCTGCCGCATTTTAACCCGGATCATGACAATGACAATCCTCCAAAAGAAGTCCTTGCATTCAGGAATCAGCTACGTGAATGCGATGGCATATTGATATGCACACCGGAATATGCAATGGGTGTTCCGGGAACTTTGAAGAATGCGATCGACTGGACCGTTTCATCGATGGAATTTGCACATAAACCCACCGCACTCATCACTGCTTCAACATCGGGGCAAAAGGGGCACCTTTCATTAGTGGAAACATTAAAAGTTATTGAAGCAGATATCACAGATGAAACGCAACTGGTGATATCTTTTGCAAGAACCAAGATCAATCATGATTGCCAGGTAACTGATGAAAAAACATTGGGAGAGATCAATTTGCTGATTGATGCGTTTGATAAATTAATATCGAATGTAAAAAGCAAATAGAAAGCTATAGCTCTTTCATTACCTGCATTTACATTGCTTTTCACAGGTAGCCCCTATGGGGCAATATGATTTTTGATGCCGTTTCTACAAATATGGCACCCCGCTGGGTTGCTCAATTAACCATCAAGTAGTTCACTTATTGAAAACAGTTATGTCAAAAAAGTTCACGAGAAATTTCTATGCCCCATGGGGCTACCTATTTGTAACACCATGTAAAAAATTATTTTTTGCCCCGTTAGGGGCTACCCATTTGCTAATAATTACTCCTTCTTATTTTTTATTGTCCCCATTGTAATCAGCCCCTGCGCCAGTCCATACGTGAGCATAATGACCACTCCTGCCAATGGAAATGAATGATAAAATTTATTGATAGCCAGTGAAGAATCGCTCAGTACAAAAAATATCGCTCCGCTGACAAGTAAGGCTGAAGCCTTCTTTGTAACGGCGCCAACCGAAGCAATACTACTGATGAGCATAAATGTCAATACCACAGAGTATGCAGCAACAGGGATCAGCAACCCACCTAATTTAGGCCAGAGCAAAGCCATCAGTCCGCTTGTGTAAACCACTATCAGCAATAAATAAAACGGGTACTTTTTAACTCCCATTTTTAAAGAAGCTCCTGCAGAGAAATAGTAAATGATATAACAGATATGAGCCAGGAGGAACGACACCAATCCCCCCATAAAAAACAAAGCGTCTTTCTGTTCAAATAATAATAGTATATCTCCTACCCAACTTAAGAACAAACCTGCCATTACCCATTTCCAAGGAGTGCTTGCAATGGGTTTTCTGTTTTGCCATAATCCCCAGAAAAGCATGGGTAGGAATAATGGTTTGCAATATAAATGAGTGGCTGGCATATCTGCTATTGACCCAATGATATCGACCAAAAGCAGTGCAGCGTATATTCCTAACCAGGCGGGGAATCGTTTCATAAAGCAGATTTATATTGCAATATCGGTTTTTTTGCCTTCAGAAAGTTGGACAAAATTGTACCTTAGGAAGATGAAATTTGCCTCCCTTTCCCTTGCCATAGTCTTATTGATTATTTCCTGCAAACAACCTGTAAATAATGGAAATAAAGATATCAATCCATCCGCAGACAATGTAATTACAAAAGATTCTTTCAGTTATCTACCATTTTGGGATTCAACCATGAATCATTATAGAGAAGAAGGTTATATTGATACATTTTCTGTTAATAATAATCGTTTCCGAGTAGTTTTGGATACAAGTTCCAGCGGCGATGATGTACCCGTTGAAAAGTTGGTGAATGGTCAGTGGAAAAAAATATTTGAGCTCTATATCCTGAGTATGCATAATGATTATGATAGAAAGCAGGATGTAAACAATGATGGGTTTACCGATATTATATATTCAAACAGGCAGTGGTCAGAGGCATATCTCTTCAATAAAGAAACAGGATCTTTCGATACGAGTATTGTAAATCTGGCATCAGAATGGACACTGATCGATACAAGCCATAATATCTATTGCAATACACTTAATGTAAAGGGCGACCAGGGTAATTCAGAACTTTACACCTTCAAGGGAAATAAAAAGATCATTTTATATTACCTGGATTTTGACAGAGAAATTGATAGCAACGGCGCAAAATATTATCCCAAAATGACGCTTTATAAAACCGATGACCTGGGGAAAGAGCATACCATTGATGTTATACCAATACCACAAAATACTGATGATTTCGATTATTTAACTTATTGGAAATCTCACTACAAAAAATTATTAGGTTATCGCTAATATTGATTTGTAAAAATTGCAATCAAACTATTCATGCCCGAAAATAAAATATCCGCAAGGGAAATTCAGGAACAAGACATTGAACCCATCATCAATTATTGGCTAAACGCCAGCGATGAATTCATGACCGGTATGGGTGTTGACCTAACCAAAATGCCCACCCGTGAACAATGGCGAAACTTTCTACATGAGCAATTAAGTCAATCTTACAAAGAAAAAAAATCATATTGCATTGTCTGGCTGCTGAACGATCAACCTGTAGGTCATTCAAATATTAGTAAGATCATTTTTGGCAAAGAAGCATTCATGCACCTGCACTTATGGAATAAAGATACCCGGCAAAAAGGGCTGGGGACAGATCTCGTAAAAAAGACACTGCCATATTATTTTAATAACATGGAGCTTCAAACATTGTATTGCGAACCCTATGCATTGAATCCTCCACCCAATAAAACACTTAAGAGAGTCGGGTTTGATCTTGTAAAAGCATATACCTGTATTCCCGGCTGGCTCAACTTTGAGCAGGAAGTAAATCTCTGGGAAATGAAGCGTGAAAAATTTGAAGTTTACGGGGTATGAGATACGGGATGCGAGATGCGGGATACGAGATGCGGGATACGAGATGCGGGATGCGAGATACGGGATGCGAGATGCGGGATAGTTAATGTACGATTTACGATGTAATATGTTAGATGTATAATAAATTATAGGGCTGACGCACTCTCACACACATCGTACATCTTACATCCGACATCTAACATTACCTATGTTTCCGATGCTTATGATGATGGCTTTTTCTTGGATTGGGAGCAGGCATAGAATGTACGGGATGTGCGCCCTGCTTCCTGCTTTTACGGATGAGGTTGCCAAGCAGGAATAAAGTAATTCCAAATAAAGCGAATATGAATTGCAGGAAATTAAATTCCCTGATCATTTCAATTTGTACCAATATCCAAATAAATACTATCACCCCTTCCGCCATCATTAAGTAAGGATATATTTTTCTATGCTGAAGGGCTATCACTGCAGCTATCGCACTGCAGGCACCAATGGCAATTAATAATATCCAGCCCGGTGTTGTATAATCTATAAATGGAGTTCCTTTAAGATCAGTTGTCAGCATCCGCATCGAACGGCCGGTGGGGTCAGAGATCAGCATATATCCGCCAATCAAGCCCGAAAGAGCAGTGAGTACAAGTATGGCAATACAGAGCTGGCGGGCAGTTCTCATAAGGCAATTTAAGCAATATTTATTGGTGAACTATTTAATTCACCGATTAAAATAAAGCCGGCAAGCAATTGACTGCTCACCGGCTTTAGCTGATCCTTAATCAAGCTGGTAAGTAATAGGCAGGGTGAACCTTGTCTTTACATTTTTACCCTTAATACTACCAGGTTTCCAGGTTGGCATATTGTTCACCACTCTCACGGCTTCATCATCAAGGCCATATCCCAAATTCGCTGATACAGCTTTAGGCAGGTTTACTTTTCCTTTTTCATCTATGGTAAACACCAGTTTCACAGTTCCTTCTTTATTATGATCAATAGCATCCTGCGGGTATTCTATATGGTCCTGGATATACCTCGCCAATGCATCTTGTCCTCCCGGAAATGAAGGAGCAATGTCGGCACGGTTATAAATGCCTTCATTGTCCATAGTTATGGCATCATTGGTATTGACATTAACTGTTTCCCATTTGATATAAGCCTTTCCCTTCTTGCTTTTGCGGGCCGGCATTTTAGTAGGGGCAGATGGATCCACCTTACTTAAACTGGCATCTACCGGAGGTACAAGCGTACTCGTTGCAGTTGTGCCACCAGAATCAAGTGTTGCCGGTGCTACCGCGACTGTAGCCATCTTTGAAGTATCAGTCGGACTTGTATTGTTATCCGCGGAATTACAGGCGGAGAAGATTGCCAGGCATGCCATGGCAACAGGAATTAATTTAACGGTTTTCATAGTGATCTTGAGTTTGATGAATGGATATTTCTGCTCTATAAGCAAAAGCCAGACCAAACTCAAAATCATTTACGATTTCAGATTTATAATTTACGATTTGCTCACATCCCATATCGCCTGCCTCGCATCACTGATCCCGAATCTCGTATCCCTTATCACATACCCCACATCCCGTATCTCAAATCCCGTATCTCCTATCTCGCATCACTTCACCCCAATCACTTCAATATCAAAGACAAGAACACTATTCGGCGGAATATCCTTACTGCGGCTGCGGATAGAATAACCCAGGGAAGAAGGGATGATCAAGCGGATCTTGCCACCCACCTTGCATGCAGCCAGGCCCAATTGCCAACCTTTAATAAGTCGTTTTAGGGGGAATGCCACTGTTTTATCTCCTTTTGTTCCGTCAAAAACACTTCCATCTTTTAGCAGTGACCCTTTGTAAAAACAGACCGCCGTATCATTTGCAGAAACAAAACGGCCTGTTCCTTCTTTTAATATTTGATAATACACACCATCGATAGATCCGGTTGTATCAATTTTCTTTGCTGCAATAGCATCCATTATTTCTTTCGTTTCTCTTTGAAGTTCTGCTGCGCTGTCAATGTTTTTGGTAACATCAATAACAGGCCGTTGCTTATTGGGCATTCGCGTAAATGTATTGTTATATGCTGCATTGGAAGGCTGAAACCCACCATTCCATAAATAGAAACGATTATAATCATCCGTGCCACCACCATAATCTATCCTGTCGCCCGCTTTGCCTGTGGCATCATAAGAAAATTTAGCTTGCGTCAATTCCACCCATCGCTGGTTACTCCCTTGTACCCACTGGTTGCCGAAATATGCTTTGCGCTGCAACTGTCCATTGATACCCACAAAATTTTCATTGAAGGAATAAAGCCCGTGCAAATAATTACCGTCTCTTGGCGCTTTAAAACTCGCTATCAGTTTCCACAATTTTTTCTCGGGCATATAAAAATAACCAGTGTAAATAGTTGTCTTTGTGGCGCTGTCGGGGATGATCGTTACCAGGAACTTATAAGTGCTATCCGCTTTCCAGTCGTACACCCAGTGACTATGCCCGCCTGTGCCTTCATTCCCAAATCCTTCTGCCACCACATCTTCACCTTTTGCCATGAGTTGTACCTTATTGCTGTCGGCCACTTTGTTCCTGTCAACCGCTTCATTGCCTGCATCCCAAATGGAAAAAATTACACGCCTTTCTTTTTCACCATTCACCTGTATTCCAAAATATCCTCTTGAAAACCCTGTTGCCATATAATAACTGTGCACAATATCATTTCCTTTGGGAACAGTAACCTCATCGTAAAACTGAATGGCTTTCAGGCTATCGTCCAATGGATATTTTAAATGCACGGAAGCGGCATTGCGTCTCGGCATTTTATTGAAATGAATATTATTGATTGCATCGCCACTCAATTGTAATGACCTGATATCTGTCTTTCCAGCAGCGCTCATTAAACTCAGTACAGCAGTATAATAACCGGGTTGTAAAATTTGAACAGTATGTTTTTTTGTGGATTGATATGAATTGCTTTTAGGGATATTCACTGTAAAACGGCTACCTGCAATTTCGATAGTAACGGTACTGTTTGCCAGAGCGTTTTTCGCATCAAGGTTCAACACCAACTTTCCTGTATCACGGAGGTAAAAATGAAATTCAATTTTTTGTTTGGGATTGGACCAGCCCGATAGACCTGTTTTATCGCTGAACATGTCTTCCTCATTTTTTTCTGCAGGAACAGCATAAGCGGTATATGCAGGAATACTGACTGTTGTTTGAGCTGTAAGTGCAAAAGAAATGGTCAATCCTAAAAAAAATAAGATACAACGTTGCATACAATTGGTTTTGGGAATCAAACTTAACGAAAGCATATTATCCGGAGGCCAAAAGATCAAATTGCATTAAACCACACGGGTTTTTTACTCGCGGGCGAAGCATTATAGTTAATGAACAACTCCTCTCCTTTTTTAATATCCTTCACTGTTGTAATGGTCATTAATTCATGAGCAAAATCCATATCATAATCGCAGTTGGCATCATAATCATGGTTATAAATGGAGATATAACCCAATCCCAGTGCACCTTTTGTTCCATCATTTCCCCATTCAAAAAAATAATCGTAGAGTTTTGTCTCTTCTGCTTTTTTTCTTTCCACGCTGCTGAATACCAATACAGGTGATATTTCAATAACAATACCGGCAGCAATATTTTCTGTTGTAAAAACGCCATTCCCTCCTTTGGGTGAAGGGGCTACAGTTAAGAAAGGCAATATCATGTGATTGTTTAAGCCGGTGAAGGTAAAGCAAAGAGCTATTTCAAATTTTCACCTACAAAATCAAATGCCTAAATTGCGCCCCATGAGCCTGGAATTAGAGCAACATAGTTTGCAGGAACAATTTGAACAGCTCATCGCCTCCAGCGATAAACTGCAGATAAGTGAATTCCTGAACGACCAGAACATCAGTGATGTAGCCGACCTGATCAATGCATACCCCGAATACGAGGCGCAGATCATCGGCAACATGGCCATACACCGTGCTGCCAGTGTATTCAAGATATTGGACATCGCGCAGCAAAGAGATATTGTAAAAGAATTGCCTCCATACAAGACCGCAGAATTATTGAATGAACTGCCTGCGGATGACCGTACCGATTTTTTGGAAGAGCTGCCAAAAGAAGTGATCCGCGACCTGATAAAACTGATAGATCCCGAAGAAAGAAAAATAACACTGAGCCTGCTGGGCTATCCTGAAGATTCTGTGGGAAGGCTGATGACACCCGACTATGTGTATATATATGCACACAATACGGTAGAAGAAGTGTTTGCCACCATCAGAAAATTTGCCAAGAACAGTGAAACGATCGATGTGATCTATGTGATCAATGATAAAGGCGAACTCATAGATGATATTAAGATCAGGGATGTGATCCTTGCTGCGCCTGATAAAAGAGTGGATGAGATCATTGATGGACGTATTGTAGCATTGAATGTGAATGACGACCAGGAGCATGCCAACCAGGTATTTAAAATGAATAACCGGGTGGCGTTACCTGTAACAGATGATAACAATATTCTTCTTGGCATTGTTACCATCGATGATATGTTGTGGGTAGCAAATGAAGAATATGGAGAGGATATCCAGAAGATAGGTGGTACGGAAGCATTGGATGAACCTTATTTGGATACACCACTTTTTAAACTGGTTCGCAAAAGAGCAGGTTGGCTGATCGTACTTTTCCTGGGTGAGATGCTGACAGCTACCGCCATGGCATACTTTAATGATGAGATCGCTAAAGCAACCATGCTGGCGATGTTTATTCCTTTGATCATGTCGAGTGGTGGTAATAGCGGTTCCCAGGCATCTACCCTGATCATACAAGCGATGGCAGTTGGTGAATTAACCATCTCTGATTGGTGGCGCGTGATGCGAAGGGAAATTTTATCCGGGTTATTATTAGGAAGTATTTTAGGTGTGATAGGTTTTATCCGTATTTCAATCTGGGCAACCTTAATGCACCATGGAGCACTCAGGGATCTTTACGGAGAACATTGGCTGCCACTTGCTTTTACGGTAGGCGTGGCTCTAATTGGCGTGGTATTATGGGGAACATTAATGGGTTCCATGTTACCTCTTGTATTAAAAAAATTAGGCGCCGATCCGGCTGTATCTTCTGCACCATTTGTTGCAACGCTGGTGGATGTAACCGGTATCATTATTTATTTCAGCGTAGCCTGGCTAATATTTTTCTCCAACGCACATATATAAGATCATTTTCCTTTTCTAATATCTCCTTCAAAAGAAATGGCTTCGCGGTTATTGCTGATCACCTGCAATGAAGCGGATCCGTTTGATGAAATAGTCAGCGTTATCTGTTGTACATCAATAGCATCTTTTGGTTTTATTAAAATATCCCAGCCTCTCTTTGTTTCATTAACTGTGTATTCAAATTTTACCGATTTGAACTCAATGCCCCCGCCTTCTAAATTGGCTGGTGCCGAATAAGCACGGCCAAAGTAAGGCAGGTAAGTATTGATGGTATCGCCATTTATTTTCATATGAAAGCCGCTGCTTAATATTCTGGAACCTCCCCGCATAGGAAGTGCATAAGCAGGTTCAAAAACATAATTCTTTGAAGACACTATATCTTTTATTTTAGCCTCTTTTTGTGCTTCTTTATCTTTTCTTGATTCCTGGGCTGTTACATTCCCAAGGACAATAATTGTTGCGAAAGCCAATACCAGCAGCCCTTTCATTGTGTATTGAAAATAAGGCGTTTTCATACTATTCTGTTTTATATAAGATGCCCGCTTTCATATTTTCCGTTGATCCTATATCATAAAATTATGCCAAAGAAATCTGCTTGCCTTACATCAAACTCTATACCGTTATGAGAAATGACCATGTTCATTATTAAGAAACTGCTAATTCGTTGAAAATAAAATGAATATCCTCACAAATTCATACCCGAAAGGATTATCTTTCGGCTCTATCAAATCTAACGTGCGATGCTTGTCATCCTTTTATTCTTTTTTGGCCATTGGTTCCTGTCCTTGTTTTTTCATTCTTTTTTCCTGCACCGTTATGCTTCCCACCAGATGTATACAACCAGCAAAGGATGGGAAAAGGTATTTTATTTTTCTACCTGGCTGGTACAAGGCTCTTCTTTCTTAGTACCCCGCGCATATGGCGTGATGCATCGTATGCACCATACATACAGCGACACAGATAAAGACCCGCATTCACCACACTTCTTTAGGGATATCTGGCACATGATGTGGCATACGGTTGTTATTTTTCGTGGCTTTCTCACCCGCAAAAATCTACCTGATCCTGAATTCACCGCTGAATACCTGCCTGTCTGGGATAAACTCGACAGGTTTGGGCATCATGCACTGACACGTATCGTATTCGGAGCATTGTATACTACTGTTTATATTTTATTTGCACCTAATGCATGGTGGTTTTTACTGTTGCCAATACATTTAATGATGGGTCCAATACAAGGCGCAATCGTTAACTGGTTCGGGCATAAGTATGGTTATAGCAATTATAATAATGGCGATCAGTCAAAAAATTCTTCGCCCTGGGGAATATTATTGATGGGGGAATTGTTCCAGAACAATCATCACTATTCAAAATACAGCGCCAATTTTGCAAAGAAATGGTTTGAGTTTGATACTACTTATTTGGTGATGCGTGTTATGAACAAACTCCGCATCATTAAATTAAAAGTTGTGGTGTTGCCGGTAATTGTTACAAAGTGATCAAGGCTTTAGTTTTTTTGAAAGAGATGCTTTGACCTCATCCTGCCATTCCTGTTTTAAAATACTTAGTACAATACTGTCCTTTCTTTGCGAGCTATTTCTTGTAGGCATATTGCTTCGTAAAATACCATCCACTTTACAACCAATACTTTTCATTGCCGCAATGCTGCGTACATTATTATTATCTGCACGGAATTCTACCCGCTCCATACCCATTTTCTCAAAAGCAAATTGCAATAACAGGTATTTACAATGCTTATTGATCCCCGTGCCACGAAACCGTTCGCCATACCAGGTATACCCCACTTGCAGGCTTTGATAAGATAACTGGATATCATAAAACCGGGTACTCCCTGCGTATTGCTGCGTTTTTTTATCAAATACAATAAATGCGTATTCTTTTTGTTCTTCTCTTCCGTTCAAAGCTGCATGGATATATGCTTTCAGGCCTTCTTCCCCAGCAGCAGTTAGCAATGAAAATTGCCAGGTATCTGGTTCATGGAGGGCAAATTCAAGCAGATTCGCGTAATCATTTTCCTGCAAAGGGCGCATTAAAACGCAATCATCTTCTAATACATAATTTTCTGAGAAATTAAATGCCATCTCCATACTCAATCGCTTTGTTGATGAGCGCGTAAATTCATTAAAAAAATTGATATTGCATCCTTAATCTAATGACTCTATTATTATGTGCGGAATTGTAGGCTACACAGGGCACCGGGAAGCATACCCGGTTATTTTAAAAGGGTTAAAACGTCTTGAATACAGGGGGTACGACAGTGCAGGTGTTGCACTTTTTAATAATGGGCTGCATGTCTATAAAAAGAAAGGAAAAGTGGCGGAACTTGAAGAAAGTGTCATAGGGAAAGACATGCACGCTTTCATGGGTATCGGGCATACCCGCTGGGCAACACATGGCGAGCCAAGCGACAGGAATGCACACCCGCAGGTATCTAACAGCGGCGAATTGGCGATGATTCATAATGGAATCATTGAAAATTATCTCTCCATTAAAAATGACCTTCTTAAAAAGGGATATTCATTTTCGAGTGATACCGATACAGAGGTGTTCCTGAATTTTATTGAGGATATCAAAAAAAATAATGCATGCGGTCTTGAAGAAGCATTACGTATTGCTCTGAAACGCATCGTTGGTGCTTATTGTATTTTACTGATCTCTGCTGATGATCCTGAAACCATTATTGCTGCAAGAAAAGGAAGTCCGCTGGTAATTGGTATCGGCAAAGGAGAACATTTTCTCGCAAGCGATGCATCACCCATTATAGAATACACAAAAGAAGTGGTGTATGTGAACGACTATGAAATTGCGATCGTTCGCCCAGATGAACTGATATTAAAAAACCTGGGAAATGAAAAGCAAACGCCTTTTATTACCAAGCTGGATATGGAACTGGCAGCCATTGAGAAAGGTGGTTATGATCATTTCATGCTGAAAGAAATTCATGAACAGCCCGAGACCATTCATGATTGCCTGCGCGGAAGATTATTACCTGAGACAGGCCAGATAGTGATGAGTGGCGTTGAGAATCATTTGGCTGAACTCATCAATGCACAACGGATCGTGATCGTTGCGTGCGGTACCAGCTGGCATGCGGGGCTTGTAGCTGAATATATGATCGAAGAACTATGCCGTATACCGGTTGAAGTGGAATATGCGAGTGAGTTTCGTTACCGTAATCCTGTTATAAATAAAGGTGATGTCATTATTGCCATTTCACAAAGCGGCGAAACAGCAGATACGCTTGTTGCCCTGGAAAGCGCAAAAGAAAAAGGTGCTTTTATTTTCGGGATCGTGAATGCAGTAGGAAGTAGTATCGCGCGTTTAAGCCATGCAGGAGCGTACACACACGCGGGGCCTGAAATAGGAGTAGCAAGCACTAAAGCATTTACCGGACAACTGGCAGTACTTACGATGATCGCTCTTAAAATGGGTTACTCCAAAGGCACTATTGACCATGAGCGTTATATTGGATTGATGAAAGAACTGGAAGCAGTTCCCGAAAAGTTAAGAGAGATATTAAAAGACACATCTTCGATACAGCGTGTTGCTGAAAAATACAAAGATGCCCGCGATTTTTTATTTCTTGGGAGAGGATATAATTTTCCCATTGCACTGGAAGGCGCATTAAAGCTGAAAGAAATTTCTTATATCCATGCGGAAGGTTACCCCGCAGCCGAAATGAAGCACGGCCCTATCGCACTAGTAGATGACCAATTGCCTGTTGTATTTGTTGCCACCAAAGATTCCTATCACCAAAAGATCGTCAGCAACATACAGGAAATAAAAGCAAGAAAAGGAAAAGTGATCGCTATAGCCACGCAGGAAGACGCGATGATAGCGAGTATGGCCGATGATACCTTGTTTGTGCCTGATGCCGATGAATTGATCGCGCCATTGTTGAGTGTTGTTCCCTTACAACTATTAAGTTATTTTGTGGGAGTGGCGAAGGGACTGGATGTAGATAAGCCGAGGAATCTTGCGAAAAGTGTCACAGTAGAATAAATGTAAAATGTTAGATGTACGATTTTAGATGTGATCAACACATCGTACATCCCACATCTAACATCGTACATAAAAAAACATCGTACATAAAAAGATATGCCCCAAAACATCATTAAAAAAACACCCGTTGCCGCGCTTGGTTATAATTTCATTGGGAAGGAATATATCCCAAAGGGGAAAGATGAATATTACCTGCGTGAGATGCAGGACAGAAGTGGCATCAGTTATCGCCATCTCACCGCTTACGAAACAGAAGCATTGGTAAGGAACAGGAATACGAGTGACGATTGGAGCAAGATATTAGTATCTGATGCTTTTAACCCTGAACTGGTAAAGAACTGTAACTTTTTTGGGTTGGTAAGGATCGGGAAACTGGAGCCGCTTTGCCTGGGCTTTAGCGACCTGAAATCTCCTGTTGGATTATATAATTCAACTATCATTAGTTGCGATTTTGGCGATAATGTTGTGATCGATAATGTAAATTATCTCTCACATTATATCATTGGCAATGAGGTTATCATTGTGAATGTGAATGAGCTGGTGACCACCAACCACGCCAAATTCGGCAATGGTATTTTGAAGGAAGGAGAAAATGAAAATGTGCGGATATGGATGGAAGTGTGTAATGAAAATGGTGGCAGGCGGGTGATTCCTTTCAATGGCATGTTGCCCGGTGATGCTTATTTATGGAGTAAATACAGGGATGATGATGCTTTGCTTAAAAAATTCCAGGACTTCACAGAACTCAAATTCAATAAGAAAAGAGGATATTACGGTAAAGTTGGACACCGTACCGTTATCAAAAATTGTGCGATCATCAAAGATGTTTGGATCGGAAATGATGCATATATCAAAGGCGCGAATAAACTAAAGAATCTTACCATCAACTCAGGTGAAGAAGGAAGATCACAGATCGGTGAAGGCTGCGAATTAGTAAATGGGATTATTGGTTATGGATGCAGGATATTTTATGGTGTGAAGGCTGTACGTTTTATCATGGCGCCGCACTCACAATTAAAATATGGTGCAAGGCTGATCAATTCATACCTCGGCAATAATGCTACTATATCCTGCTGCGAAGTGTTGAATTCGTTGATCTTCCCGGCACATGAACAGCATCACAACAACTCTTTCTTATGTGCAGCGCTTATCATGGGACAAAGTAATATTGCTGCAGGGGCTACTTTAGGATCGAACCATAATTCCAGGAGCAATGATGGTGAAATGATCGCAGGGCGCGGGTTCTGGCCGGGACTATGTGTGAGCCTGAAACACAATTCAAAATTTGCCAGCTATACTATTATTGCCAAAGGCGATTATATGGCTGAGTTAAATATACCTATCCCCTTCTCGCTTGTCAGCAATGATACTACCCATGACCGGCTGATAGTGATGCCGGGTTACTGGTTTTTTCACAATATGTATGCATTGGAGCGGAACAGTACAAAATATGTTGACAGGGATAAGCGAACAGAAAGGATACAGTATTTTGAATATGATTACCTGGCGCCCGATACAATAAATGAATTATTTCATGCCATACAGTTGCTGGAAGAATTTACCGGGAGGGCATGGCTGAAAAAACAATCCCCTTCTAAAAAGCACTCACCTGCCGCCTGCCTTGCAAAAGGAAAAGAATTATTGAACGATAAAAAAAATATTGTTGATGAGCTAGAGATCACAGCAGATGATTTTGAAAATGCGAAAAGAAAGACAGTCCTTATAAAAGCGTGGCAGTCGTATTCCTTATTCAAAGAGCTGATCAACTATTACGGAGCTTTACAGTTCTTAGATTTCATGCAAAAAAAATCATTCCGCTCATTGGGTGATGTGACAAAGGCCTTGCCCGGAAAATTACAAAGGGATGAATGGCTGAATATTGGCGGGCAGTTAATGCCAACTTCAGTAGTAAACACTTTAAAGGAAAAGATCAAAACAGGAAAGATCAAATCATGGGACGGTGTGCATGCTTTTTATGAAGCCGCAGGGAAAAAATATACAGAACAAAAGTTGAAACATGCCCTTGCATCGCTGGCAGAGATCAACAATATCAATCTCAAAAAAGCAGACAAAAAAACAATTGCTTCTTTGTTCAACAATGCGGTAACAACTAAGGAATGGATGGCCAAAGGAATTTATCATTCCAGGGAAAAAGACTACACTAACAAGTTCAGAAAAATGGCCTACGATACCAATAAAGAAATGAATGCAGTAATGGGTGAATTAGATAATAACACGTTTATCCAGCAACAATTGGGAGGATTACAAAAGTTCAAACAGGAAGTTGCATTGTGCCGGAAAAAATTGAAATTGAAATAGAGATCAGGCAGACCTTTCTTTTACCCATTTTAGCGCCAGCTTTAGTTGTTCTTCACGGGTGAGGTTTGTATTATCTAAAACAATGGCATCATCTGCTTTACGTAAAGGGCTTACTTCGCGGTTACTATCCATATAATCCCTCATTTCAAGATTTTCTTTTACATCTTCTATGGAGATATTGTGATTTTTCTCGTACAACTCTTTAAACCTTCTTTCTACACGTACATCCGGATCAGCGGTAACAAATATTTTTAATTCGGCATCCGGGAAAACAGTGGTACCAATATCACGCCCGTCCATCACGATCCCTTTTTTCTTTCCCATTTTTTGCTGCTGTACAACTGCAAATTCACGCACTTCCTTTATTGCAGCCACATCGCTTACTTTTTCGCTTACCAGCATATCCCTGATAAATGATTCAATGTTTTCATCATTCAATAAAATATCGCTGTTGCCTGTCTGATCATTCATTTCAAAATCAAGTGCGATCTCCTGCAAAGCCATATTCACTTCTTTTGTATGGTTCCAGTTGATATGCTCACGCAAAAAATATAAGGTAATGGCACGGTACATTGCCCCGCTGTCAACAAAAGTGTAATTCAGCTCTTTTGCCAATTGTTTGGCGAGGGTACTTTTACCACAGGAGGAAAAACCATCAATGGCAATTACTATTTTTTTAGCCTTTAACATCATTATTGATTTGATACAAAAATCCCGCTATCAGCGGGATAATTTTTCGGCTACGAATTTTTTTATCTTTTGTTGCAATTCCTTGCTTACAGGTACAACGGGCAGGCGAAGCGAATTTTCTATCAATCCCAGTTCATATAGAAATGCTTTTACGCCGGCTGGATTATTTTCTGCAAACAAATGATCATATGCTTCCAGTAATTTGTAATGCTGTGCTGTTGCATTTGCGAAATCATTCTTCAATGACAAGCGAACTATTTCTGAGTATTGTTTTGGAAAACAATTAGCAGCTACACTGATCACACCATCCATTCCGCATGCGATCTGTGAAAGTCCGAGTCCATCATCACCACTCACCACCAAAAAATCTTTTGGCCTGTCGCGCAGTATTTCCATGCATTGCTGCATATCGCCACTGGCTTCCTTCATACCTGCAATATTAGGCACTTCATACGCCAGCCTGGTAGTAGTAGCAGCGCTCATATTACGGCCGGTTCTTCCCGGCACATTATATAATATGATGGGCTTGGGTGATGCTTCTGCCAAAGCTTTATAGTGAAGGAATAAACCTTCCTGTGAAGGCTTGCTGTAATACGGAGATGCACTCAACACTGCTGTAGCTTTATCAAGGGGAAATGATTGCAGGTCCTTGATCAATGCATGTGTATTATTGCCACCAATACCTACCACAATGGGTACACGGCCATTTACCTTTTCATTGGTATAATGAATGATATCCAACTTTTCCTGCTTCTCTAATGTAGGTGTTTCACCTGTTGTTCCAAGTGTTACCACATACTCTGCACCACCTTCAATAACAAAGTCGATCACTTTGCCCAGTGCAGTAAAATCTACTTCAAGGTTTGATTTGAACGGTGTAACTAATGCCACACCTGTACCTTTTAATTTTGAACGTAAAGACATTTTTTAATTTAAGATTTACAATATACGATTTACGATTTGCTTAAATTCCTATTCTGTTGTTATGTACGATGTTAGACTTGTCCGCCTCAGGAGGATGTACGGTGTAAGATGTGTAAATTATTTGCGATGACCTACATCTAACATCTCACATCGTAAATCGTACATTTCCTCAAGATTCCTGCCAGAAACCCATTTTACCAAACTTCTCTATACGTTGATTGATCCTTGTGTTTGGGTCTATGCTTTTGAGTTCGGGCAAAACATTGATAAGATATTTTTTTAGGTATACGGCAGCATCATTATAATCCCAATGTGCTCCACCAATAGGCTCTGGAATTATTTCATCAACCAATCCAAATCCTTTCATATCAATAGCTGTTAAACGCAATTGCTCCGCTGCAGTTTCTTTCTTTTCCCAGCTACGCCATAAAATGGTGCTGCAATTTTCAGGAGAGATAACGGTGTACCAGGAATTCTCCAGCATACATACCCTGTCACCCACCCCTATACCTAAAGCGCCGCCACTTGCACCTTCGCCAATGATCACACAGATCACAGGTACTTTTAAGCGGATCATTTCATAAATATTCCTGGCGATCGCTTCACCTTGTCCGCGTTCTTCTGCTTCCAAACCGGGAAATGCACCCGGAGTATCAATTAAAGTAATGATAGGCTTATTAAATTTTTCAGCGAGGCGCATCAGCCTCAATGCTTTTCTGTAGCCCTCAGGATTGGCCATTCCAAAATTGCGCATCTGGCGCATTTTAGTATTGCTTCCTTTTTGCTGGCCTATCACCATAACTGTTTCACCATCCAATTGAGCAAAGCCACCCACCATTGCTTTATCGTCTTTTACATTCCTGTCGCCATGCAGTTCCAGGAAACCTGAAAATGTTTTCTCAATATATTTAAGAGTATAAGGCCTGTCGGGATGCCTGCTCAATTGCACCCGTTGCCACGGGGTAAGATGGCTTGTGATCTCCTTTCTTTTTTCAATAATGGCACCTTCCATTTTCCCGATGGTCTCGCTCATATCTATTTTGCTCTTCTCGGCTGTCTGTTTCAATTTATCGATCTCTTCATACAGCGTTTTGATAGGCTGTTCAAAATCGAGAAACTGCCTGTTCGGGTACTGTGGCATAGTTTTACCGGGATTAAGTTGGTAAAATTACGGGAAGCAGGTTTTTCATGAAAAGATTTGTTTTCAAAAAGGCGTTACCCTTATCTTTGCCGTCCTGAAAATGAGTGGTTTTACCATTTATTTGGAAGGATCGGTAGTTCAGTTGGTTAGAATGCCGCCCTGTCACGGCGGAGGTCGCGGGTTCGAGTCCCGTCCGGTCCGCTTACTTTTCTCTAGAACCCGCACTGGATGCGGGTTTTGTTTTTTTACTCTATTTTTTACTCTATCTCAAACATTTTAACACTCTGTCTTTACGTCACTTCACATGTGTTTTGTAAATTTACGGTAGAAAAATGTGAATTATGGATTTGAAGATTTTGCATCCTGTAGAATCATCGGAAAAAAATTACAAATGGAAAGACAAACTAAACGGTTTAACCGGGCATTTGAGTTGTCGTTTCCTGGAATGGTCAGCCTGGTATAACATGGATATCCCGCAACGACTGTTGGGTCATTACCGTTTATATAAACTTTTTAAAACTGAAAACGATCCTGCCACCGCTAATGGCGTTGCCATACCATTGGCCTATATAGTCAGTTATAGGGCTTCCCATGGGGTTAAATATGCTCTTTCCTCAATCATGGCCTCCATCTATTATATTTTTACGTTTGGCAAAAGATATTCCCCTTTGCAAATCGAAGGTATTAACCGCTTACTGGTAACCGATAAAGCGGTTATTCTACAGGAATTTTTGCAAGATGCGGATAAAGATTTCGCGCAGGCCTTATCAAATGCCGTTGCACAAATTGGTTCTCCTTATTTTGTTGATAAGGCAAACAACAGGCTAACATTTATTCAGCAGAACAAAAATGAGTATAACCATCATTTTAATGAATATAATACGGTTCAACCTGCGATTAATGGAGTAAAGGGGAAAGAGAAAGGCGTTTTTTCAAAAAAACAATTACTCATTCTTTTTGATCTGCTTTCTGAAAACGGGGCTATTGATAAAATAGATTATTCCAAGCCCAACAGGTTTGAAAGCATCGCAAGTATGTTGCAGGCGGTTTCCGGTAAAAGCAAAGACTCCATACTGGAACAACTCAAAGATACCCGTAGCGATGGATTGTATTCATTTCAATGTATGTAATACCATTCATTTAAACTCTCATACTTTCTATATGATTCGCCACTTTGATCTGTATATTATATAGGGTGATTCATTGTTTATACCGATATATTTTTTTCTCTATTTCTGCGTTATAGAGATGGAACAAAAAAAAATCATCAAAAACATTGAACTTTCAAAAAAACAGAAAGCTGAGTACCGGAAAATTTGTCAGTGGTACATTTTGTTTTCTGAATTATCGTAAAGCATCGCTGTTAAAAATTTTAGGACTGCTGGCACCATACTTTCGGATATTATCCTTAAAATCCATCCACAAGCGGATATTGTAGTCTGCTATTTCCAGCAACTCTTCGGGCGTTAATTTGTGAGGATTCATAACGGCAGGGGTGGATTTATCTTCCGGTTGCTGCTGGCCAGAAGAAAAAATATTGGGAGCATACCCTTCCCCGAGTTCTAAGCTTTTGCCAATTGCCACGCTGTTGCCGAACAATTTGATTTGTTTGCCTGTGTTTAAAATCAAGGTTCTTCTTTTAAAATCTGTCATAGTTGTTGTTTTAAAATGTTATTTGAATATTTTTTTGATGGGACTGGTGAAAAGAAAATCAACCTGTTTTCGTACTACCTGCATCCTGAGCCAAGGGCTTTACCGATAGCTGTTTTTGCAACTGCACCACTTGTTCCCGAAAGAAAAAGCGCCGGGACTTAATTTTAAAAGATTGGAGCAACTCCGACTTTCGCCAGTCATTAATTGTCTGCCGGCTCACATTAAAAATCTTTTGAACTTCTTTGGAGGATAGAAAAGGCGAATCTTCGTTTGAATGGAAATGATCAGCCGGGACATTGGCTGATACCACTTCCCTGATCTTTTTGTCAATCAGGCCTTCAAATAACCTGATGAGTTCCTGCGGTTTTTGTATTAACAAAAACGGAGCCGCTCCATTTGCATTTGCTTCTTGTTCCATGCTATAAAATTTACAAGAGCAAAATAAGCGTGTAAAAAGAGGTGAATATTTTCAGATCGTCCTGAAAAAATAAGTGACTGAAACTGAATTAGTTTGACAGGGATTTACAGAACTGTTAAGTTCTGGGGCGCTATTCTTATCTTAGATTTGTTTGCAATCAAAGAAAAATGAAACAAAACCTGGAAGTATTCAAATCTCTTTTTAAAGGAAGAGAAGATGTTTTTGCTATCCGTTGGGAGAAAGGAGATAAAAGCGGGTATGTCCCCGCTTATGATCTGAATTGGGAGGAGTTTAGGGTACACAAAGTAAAAGGTGGCAGTTTAAAAGATTTTGCGAATAAAAAATATGCAGTTTTAACTGAGATAAGACTTGCCAACCACTTGTCCGGTAAAGAAATTGTTGGTATTTATCCGCTATTACAAGACAATACATCCTGGTTTATTGCGGCTGATTTTGATCAATCAACTTCAAAAACCAAATGGTGGGTGGATGAATGTCAGGCATTCATCCTGGAATGCGAAAAGCATCCCCTGCCTGTTTACCTCGAACGTTCCAGGTCTGGCAACGGCGGTCATGTCTGGATGTTTTTTGAACATACATACCCAGCTTTTAAAAGCAGGCGGATCTTTTCTCATCTTTTGAATACTTCAGGTGTTCTCTCTGGTATGGATAAAAGCTCCAATTTTGACCGATTTTTCCCGAACCAGGATGAACACAGCGCCAAAGGTCTCGGAAATTTAATCGCCCTTCCCCTGCAAGCCAAAGCACTGGAAAACGGCAATGCCTGTTTTATCAATCCTCAAAACTCAGAACCCTTTGCTGACCAATGGGCATTCCTGCGCGCCGTACAAAAGGTGAAAATCGAAGAATTGGATGGGTTGTATGAGGCTATTATCAATAAGGAGACCAGAATAAATCTACCAAATGGGAAATTGCAGATCACGCTCAGCAATCAAATCGTATTGCCGCGCCTTGGTCTAAATCCATTACTCGTAAAATATCTAAGAGACAATCTCAATTTTATCAACACAGATTATATTATCCGCAAACGCGCCGGGAAAAATACCTACAATACGGAAGGGTATTTCAAAACGGTGGAAGAAAAAGAGGATACTATTGTTATACCAAGAGGTGTTATTGGAAGATTGCTCCGTTATTGCCATGAACAAAGTATAAGCTACCAGCTTGATGATAAAAGAATAAAATTGGAACCGATTAGGTTCAACTCTTCTGTTTCACTATTCGATTACCAACAACCGGCTGTTGACATTACGGACAAAAAGGACTTCGGCGTTATTGTGGCTCCGCCCGGCGCTGGCAAAACAGTAATAGGTCTGGAAATTATCGCAAGAAAGCAGCAGCCTGCACTGATCATTGTACACCGCAGACAATTGTTTAATCAGTGGGTGGAGAGGATCCAGTCATTTTTGGGTATCCCAAAATTTCGCATTGGAAGAATCGAAGGGGGAAAATATGAAATTGGCGAGGAGATTACAGTAGCCATGGTACAGAGTTTACAAGCTTCAAATCCAAACGACAAAGACAAACTATACCGCTCATTTGGAACCATTATAGTAGATGAATGCCACCATATCCCGGCCAAAACATTTAGAGAAGTGATACAAGATTTTCATTCCTATTATCTCTAC